>NZ_RCSQ01000081.1:0-55495 GCF_004103255.1 Pseudoalteromonas sp. PS5 | reverse complement strand
AGTTGTTCTAAGTGAGAAATTTTTAACGCTGTTAGCGTCAGATTTACTCCTTCAAATTGAGCAAGTATTAAGTCAAATTGGTATTATCTCTGCTTTTTCTTTTGGAGTAGATGATGTTTGTTAAAAGCACAAAACGATTAACGCAGGTACTACTGTTCATTGCTTTAAGTTTTATCTCACCACTGTATGCCAAGCCAGCTCTGCAATACTTACCTGTAAGTGTTCAGTTATGGTCGGTAAAAGATGAATTGACAAAAGACTTTGACGGTACCTTGCAAGCACTTGCAAGCATGGGATTTGAAGGTGTTGAATTTGCCGGAAACTTTGGCAGCTATACCGATAACCCAAGTAAATTAAAGCAAAGACTAGCTAAACTCGGCTTAGTTGCGAGCAGCGCGCACGTCGGCTTTGACGCGTTAGCTGAAGACAAACTAACAAGCACCCTGCTCTTTTACAAAACCTTAGGCGTATCTGCACTCTTTATCCCTTGGGATGAAAGAGCATGGAGTAACAATCATGTCCCAACATTTGTAAAGCAACTAAACTACGTGCACCAAGTTGCCAAACGTTACGATATGAAGATCGGATTTCATAATCATGAAAAAGAATTTAATGCGTACGCTGCTAGCACTTTTTGGGATTACATCGCCACCAATACCCCCAATGACTTGCCACTACAGCTTGATGTTGGCTGGGTGAATTATGCTGGTAAATCAGCCCGCGAATATGTTAAGCGATATGCAGGAAGAACTGTATCCACCCATATTAAAATACGCACGCACCAAGGGGACGGCAAAAGTCCAATTATTGGTGAAAATGCGTATCCATGGAAAACGCTCATCCAAACTATGCAGCAACACGGCGGCACGCAGTGGTTAGTGATTGAACAAGAAGAATATCCAAATGGCCTGACACCACTAGAAAGCGTCGCCCGTTCAAAAGCGAATTTAGATAAGATATTAGGTGAGCAATAAGCTGGAATAAATCTACTTGTAATGGTTAGCTAGAGCTGTCAGAAATTATAACGTCAACACATAAGTCACCTTTACCTTGAGCTCTAAAACCCACGAGGAGTCAAAGTTTGCTACAATTTTCCAATAGCTTGACCCCTCGATGATCTTTAACCCAATGTCTAAAGAGAGCGTCAGCAACCACCGACTTTGATCTGGCCTATATACTGACTTAATTTTCAATGCTATAGGTTCGTATATCATTAAGGCGTGCTAAGGCCGTAATAAGCGGTGAATAATTGTTGACTACAACGTACAACGAAGCCAGCGATTACAGCTCAGACTTTAAAGCTTTTTTATATTCAATTAAATGGTCAAAAACCTTATTTGAAATAGCTTCTAACTTTGGTTGAGTATTTTTTCCAGCTACATTGGTTGCAATGAAAATACCAATTTTTTTCTTCGGATAAATGGCAAGCCAGCTAGATGTGCCCATTGAACCACCACTATGGTATAGAACTTGTTCATTTGAATCATAGTTATTTGTGTACCAAAAAAATGCCATACCATGACCCGTCCAACTTTCATTCAGAAGTTGATGAGAAATAGCTACCTCAGGCTCTGCCGAAAGTTGGTGTTGAATATACTGCGTGATAGATTCAACGTTTGTAGTCAACCCTCCCCCAGCAAAACTATATGCACTGGACAGAGGCACTTGTTCACCATCTCTTATACCCACAGTAATTTCCCCTGGCTTAAAGTGAGTGCCTCTAAATTTCGTGTGCTGCTCTTTAGACTTAGCTGTGATGAATTCAGAAACCAATAAAGCAAAAGGTTTTTGATAAACAGATTCCAGAATATACCCTGCTAAATTAGTACCAACGCTTGAATACAAATAGTCCTCACCAGGTATAGAATTCAGCTTTACTTTTTTAAGATCCTCAAAGTAATTATCTCTGGAATAATTTGACATTTTTTCAAAAGCAACTGCAACGCCTTTAGCTTTGTCTTCACTGTTGTAAGCAAACTCTTGTGGGAGACCACTAGTGTGAGTCATAAGGTGTCGTAATGTTATATATTGATTAGACAGCTCTAAATTTTTGTATTCATTATTTTTGAGATAATGACGAATATCTTTATCAAGCTCAACCTTCCCATCCTGAATGGCTTTAGCAACAACTAAACCGGTATAGGTTTTAGTTATAGAGGCAATTTCATATATTGTCTGGTTATCAGGTGTATCTCCATTCCTTAACGTCCCTAAGTGATATTGGTAAGTATTCTCTGCATCTACAACAGAAATTGAGACCACCTGCCCAGGGTTGTCATCAATAAATTCTGTGATTTCCGCTTTCGTATTGGACTCAAAATTAATGGCATCATAACTTGCGCAAGAAGCCAACACTGCCATTAATGAGATGACAAATATCAATGATACAGACCGGGTTATTAATCGATTCACAAAAACTCCTAAATTTGAAGTGTAACCGGCATCTAGCGCTCTAATCAGAGACAACAAAATAACTGGTTAAAATTAGCGACAAAGAAGCAATACCAACCGTTTATTGTTCTTTGAGTTGGCTTGCTAAGCACTGTTACTGCTGCTTTAAGATTATCATTTCCTTTGCGACAAGTGCGGCTGAGGGCAAAAACATTGTTGAGATAACCCGTTGATCTGCAATCACTGCGTGTTTATTTTTTAGTGTTTTCTTATTTTGAGCGATAGCACCATTCTTATTAAGCTGACTTTCAATAAGAAAAGGCAAAAGTGTTCCTTGCTTTGCCCATGGCTTAGATAGTTCTGTGGAGTTAGGGAATCCTGCTACTTTTTTCCCTTTCACCAAAAACTCCCCATTAGATAATGTCACGTTTGCAATGCCTGCTGAACCATGACCACCAACACCGACCATACCACCTGATTCATAGATGCTACTTATAATGGAGTGAATTTTTTTATTATCTGCAACGTCAAACATGACACCGTAGCCACCACCGATGAATACTCCCCAATAGTCATTCGGTTCAATTTCAGAGGGTTTGAGTGAATTATTTGCTTTTTCTAAGAAGCCCTCATATTTGATGGTGTAACTACTTATCCCTAGCGGATCCATCATGAACTTAACTTCACCGCCATTGGGTGATACAAAATCAACTTCAAAGCCGTGGCTAACAAAAATATGATACGGAGGTGCAAATTCCCATAAGTTGTTTCTTGCATCATGTTTTTCAGGGTCTCCCATATCTACCATATTAGAAGCCACCATTAGTATTTTCTTTGTAGGCGCTGCTATGGCGCTGGTAGCAGATAAGGCAGCTGCTAGCATAATAGCGATAAAGAATTTCATAGTTTTCCTTTATAAATAACTAAAATCATTCTTTAGACGAGGCAAATGAGCAAAAGGTTTAAATTCTGAATTAATCTGGGAAATTAATGCCATCGTGACTAGCTAAAGTGACCTAGTGCGTGATTATTACTCATGTTTACATTGCTTAAATGTTGATAGTGAAAAGGCGAAGTGCCTGTCAGAAAAGCGCAAGTGATACGATGGCATAATCTGTTTAAGGACGAATATACCACGTGCATTATCTAGAAGTTTACGGCAATAACGTCGACTTTAACGAACGGCTCCCAGCCGTGATGCCTCAGTTGATAAAGTTGAGATAAATTGTTCGGCATTATCTACCCCAATGAAAACACTTTTAACACTCCCCACAGGTTCTACCAGTGTAATTTCAACATTAGGGAAACCCGAATAGTTATAGCGCTTTATAGACTTAGAGCGCCCCAAAAACCCTGTGCTCTTCTGAATTTTTGCTATATTACTTAACGGTATAACGAATGGTTGATAAAGGCCGTATCGAATGAATAAATGATTTCCCATCAAAGAAATAGGCCGTTTTGCAACAGCACGGTACTCCGCAAAGAAAAATACCAAGCTAAATATCGTCAGCAAGGTGACGATATTTGCCGCAAACGGAGACCAGATAAAATGCAGCAATAAATGTGCAATTGGCACTTCAAGTGCAATTAAAAAGATAAAACCAAGCAGATTGCTTTGTGCCCCATCTTTGTTGTGATACGTGAAGTGCTGCTCGCCACTGAAGTTTTTTGGCTGCACTCGCTTAGAAAAAAGCGCATAGGTCCACATTCGGGTTTCAAAACTCAGTAACTTTGCAACAGGGCCGTCACCAACATATTTTTTAATCGGTTTTTCAATGGCTTGGTCGGGGTCTTCAGACTTGCAAATGGCGGCTTTAATCGCAAGGTATACAGTTAAAATTGCAGCCAGTTCAAAAGCAAGCGTGATAGCCAATAAAACGTAGCGCCCATTTTCAAGATAATGCCAAATTAGCTTACTTTGTTCGGGAATAATGTAACTGCCGATAAGTACAGCCAAACACACTAAAATAACCGACTTTAAGAAGGCTTCTTTTCTATCTTCTACACAAAAAAAGCAGATAATTGGCAGCACAATCAACGCATCTAAAAGAAACAACCATTCAAAATTTGCACTGCCATAATCATTAAGCGAGCCATTAGATTGGTAATAGAACCCCCACCATAACGAAATACACACAAGAAATATTAGGGGCAATTTTGACTTAATGGAACGATTCACCGATACCTCCTTATCCAAACCTCAGGTTATGTACGTGTTACTTAACGACTCTATGTTAGTTGCAGTAAATCCCACTTGTTACCATAGAGATCTTGAAATACCACTACTGTGCCATATTCTTCAACTCTTGGTTCTTCATTAAATATAACACCTTGTGCCTTCATTGACTCATAGTCACGCCAGAAATCATTTGTTTGTAGAAACAAGAATACACGACCACCAGTTTGATTTCCTACTGCTTGCATTTGTTCTGGTGTACTCGCTTGAGCCAACAGTAAGTTCGTACCATTGGAGTTTGGAGGGGAGACTTGAACCCAGCGTTTACCGCCTCCTAAATCGCTATCTTCAACTAGCGTGAATTGAAGTTTTTGCGTGTAAAACTCTATCGCATCATCGTAATTTTCAACGACTAAAGCGATGTTTCCGATTTGCTGCTGAACCGTGTTAGACATGATCTTTTCCACAATTTTAAGACTTTTTAAAAAAGCGCATAATACCCGGTTAAAGTGTAGGCAGTCTAATAACAATGTGAGGTCAACATTAAAAATTGGTGGTTGCAGGAAACCAAAAAATTGCACTGATTGCCTGTGTTAGGAAGATAATTGTGATCTTAAATTCGATACTCAGAGACGGGATAATGTGGCAAGCACCACAAGCATAAAATTAGCTATTGACGCCATGGTCTCTTATTAGACACATAATTCAAGCTCCATATAAATACTCAATGGATCATATAGATAGCTTCCAAACTGTTTTCTTTTTCTAAAACCAAGTTTTTCATACAGATTGATTGCCTCAGACTGCTTGATACCTGTTTCGAGCCTTATAGCTGGGAATTTTTCTTCTTTAGCATATGCTATCAGAGCATTCATTATCGATTTCGAAATTCCTTTACCACGATAATTTGGCTTTACGTAAATACGCTTTAATTCACCATAAATACCATCGTTGCATTTACGAACAATTGCCCCACAACCTATAACTTCCTTACCATTTTTGACCCCGATAAAATAAACATCGTCGCTCATTAACTCTTCAATCGACAACAACTGATTGCTTTCCTGAGGATAAAGCGAGTTCATCAAGTCGTCTATCTCATTTACAACCGACTTCACACTTGCGGACTTAGGATCTAGTTCAATTATTTCCATATTCTTCCATGCTACGTTTGGCGCTCAACTGCTCATTAGCGTGTACTCTTGAATATCTCACTTATCCAAAAGATAAATAAAAATGAAATTCAAGTGAGCTTTATTTAATAATTTTAGAAAGTTAACAGTCTATGGTTAGCAATTCAATACACAAATTGCCCGCTACACACAAAAGCGACTTATCCGAGCTATTAGTTGGCTCGTTAAGAACAAGTTGCATCTCGCTGGTATTGTATTATTGACCTTAAGCCAGATAACAACGGGGATCAGCATCAAAAAATTGTTGTCGCCAAGCGATAAGCTTACCTGCACTTTCAAATATCCGTTTTGCTGACTCTTTGTGCTCTAAAAAAAGCAATTTGAATCTGCTCAAAGTTGATAATATCGGCAAGTCTTGTCTGCATTGCTAAATTTTGTGGTGAAAAATTGAAAACGTCATAACAACCAAGTTTAATTGCAGCTTATCTAAACTTTGAAGGACTTTGTTTAAAAGTTCGAGAAAAGGCCTCAGCACTATCACACTTGGTTTCAAGTGCGGACATATTGGGCCTTTCATGACAATATGGTGGTCTATTAGCCAAATTTAATGCTCAATTTACACTGACACGTTTGTCACATTTTCCACTAACTTCGGCAGCCTGCATGATTTGGCATAGCTGGTCATTTACCCAAGACAACGTAACTACATACCCGACATCATCCATAGGCTCCTCAAATATTTCACAACGCCCTAAAGAACCGATGGTTGTCATTACCTCCCCAGGTACTCGTGTATTCCAATGTTTATATAACTCGCTAACTTCACGGCAGTACTGGATAAAACCGCTGCTTTGTAGAGTGTCTTCTGAGAAATCACCTGCTTGCATCAAGTTTTCTAGATTAAGCAGCGGATCGATAAAATCATAGTAAGCAATATACTTCCCATACATTTCTTTACGATATTGTTCTTTTGCAGTCCAAATACCTGTTATGAGAGCTATAGCTGCCACTCCAAAAGCAAGCCAGCCTACCCCAGTGACTTTTCTAATTCCTGACTCGGCAGAATTCCATGTTTCACCACAAATAGACAACACTGTAGCTAAAAATGCTAATAATGGGACTAGAAAGCTTGCAAACATTGCTATTTCCCTAAATCTGCTAAACATAATGATTTTATGGTGCTAGCCTCTGCATTTCCTAATGGGAGCTAGCAACTTTATAATAGAGTAGATAACGAATACCCACGTCAAACTTTATTGATTTATAGCCAAAATGACGGTGAATATCGGCATTAAATTTTTACAATCGTAACTAACACTCTCTTTTACGATGCTTTCCTACTTGGCTCACTTGATATTGAGCAATGAGCTTGTCCATCACTTTAGCTGCACTTGCAATATCACGTGCGGCAATGCTTATCTGCTCTGCACCGGATACATTTTCCGTGGCTTTTTCAAATATTGCAGAGATATTTTTGCTGACCTCATCAATTGCATTGCTTTGTTGTTGCGTGTTGTTTGAAACAGACTCTGTGACTAACTCTACTTGTTGTGCCTGTTCAACAATTTGTTGCAAAGCTATTTTGATCTCTTTTGCACGTGCCGCAGCTTCTAGCGCGTTTTCTTTGCCCTGTGTGATAACATTGGATGCTTCTGATGAACTACTTTGAAGCTCAGATACTAGCGCGGAAATTTCTTCAGTCGAGTTTTGAGTACGACTGGCAAGGCTGCGCACCTCGTCTGCAACAACAGCAAAACCTCTTCCTTGTTCTCCAGCCCTTGCAGCTTCGATAGCTGCATTCAATGCCAATAAATTTGTTTGCTCAGCAATACTTCTAATCATATCAACCATCGATGAAATACTCCCCACTCGATTGTTAAGTTCATCCACCGTAGTTGCGGATCGCTCCATATCATTTGATGCTTGCTGAATAACATTTACAGCATCCTCCACAACTTGCTGTCCTTGTAAAGACTCTTGTGTCACAGTTTTAGCTGCGGTGGCATTTTCATGCATGGAGTTTGCAATGACTTGTATGTTAGCGCTCATTTGTTCTGAAGCAGATGCAATAGTTTGGATCCCTGATTGTTGACTAATTAGGTTATCTTGGCTTTGCTGAATGGCAGTAGCTGTCTCTTCTGACGAATTGGTTATGCCCATTGAGACTCTAGCAAATTCAACCAAATCGTCCTCAAATTGCTTCGTTAGATTGTTAATGCTTTTTGCTGATTGCCCTAACTCATCCTCGGTGACTACTTTAATTTCATGACCTAAGTCTTTTTTGACTCGAGCAATTTCAATACCCTCAGCAATCATTGCTGATTGTTGCTTACGCAGGCGAATCGCAAAAAACAATGCTGCAGTAATAAAAAAGCCAATTATTAATATGATAAATTCTACTACCAAGACCAACACGGCATGCTGTTGAATATCAATAGCTGTTTTATCAACCAATGTTAATGCTTTTTCTTCTGCCTCTTTTAGTATGTTGATTCGCTCTGTCGCAGCTTTAAACCATGCTTCAGCGCTGAGGTTAAAGCCGTCATTTTTATCAGCAACACTTTGCCTGAAGACGTCAACGGTGCGCATCGATGAATGATTCAACGCTTGTTTGAATAATTCACGCATTTGTGGAGGAGAGGCTTCTAACGCTTCTTCAAGGTATACGGCTTGTTTGGTTATCAGAGCAACATATTTGTTTTTCAGTGAAGGTGTAAATGTATTAGCACTAAGCACATTAGACAAAACTGCGCGCTCTATACCAGCTGATTCCTTGGCATTTGAAAAGTTATATATTGCGACTAATTCAGTAGATATAGTGTGATCGTTGCTCAGTCTCGAGGCCTTGATAACGATATGTAGAGCCTTTAGGTTAATATCTGTGTAATACTTTAGCGCTTCTGAAATAGGCATAGAAAGAGAATCGATACTAGAACGTACACTAGATAAACGAGAGAATTTACTCTCAAACTCTATCAGCTCTTGTGCCATTTCTGGCATAAGATCCCACTTTTGCTGTTGTTGCTTTAGTTTTGCAATTGCACTATCGGTAAGATTACGTTGCAGCCTTAAGTTTTGCTCAAACTTAAGACCTTGAGAGCCAATGAAGCCTGCTGATGCTCCCCGCTCTTTTTGTGTTTCATGGATCACATTTAAAACTGCATGGCTTAAAAAGGCATTATACTCTGCGTCATATGCGTCCTTCATTCTTTTGGCAGATACTGATACATCATAAAAAATGACAGCGCCAAGTAACATACATGGCATCAATACCATTAACGTCATATGGCTGGAAACAACACGAGCGAGAGATTTAAACATTATGCCACCACTAAAAGTTGGAGTAACAAAAAATTTAACAGCGATGATGACTATACGTTCACCGTTGCATACAAAAAACAGCCGAAATAAAAGATCAGGATGGCGAAATATCACCTCTACATGTCATGCAAAGAGATATCGTTGAGTGTTGTAAAGAGATAATCTGGCGAGTATAAGCGCTGAAAAAATATAAAGGCATCATTGATTCTACTTCAAACTTATTTATCTTTTTATAGTCTCTAGAAGTGTTTGTTGTCAATAAATGCAAGGCTAATCCTTACAGATAATTAACCTTTTGAACTGATAATTTAATATAGTCCAAATAAAATGATACTGTAGTCATCAAGTTAGCGGTAACTTACGCAAGTTACTCGGAAGAAACTTTTAGAGTAAATGCTATCTATAATGGTTTAAAAAATTCAAGTTTCTAGCTAGAGAACCACGAGAAATATTTCACCACAAACCCAAGATACCCAGCAGTAATTACGCACTCTGAAGCTATGATGTTTGTCATGGTAAAAACACCCTCATGTACAAATCAATCACACCTACGCAACATTCGTTTGCCGTGATAGAGCCGTTACTACTTTGCCCTGAGAACAAACAAAGTATTACATACCAGCTCAAATTGTTGTCCATAATGCTTCGGTGTAAAGCTATAATGTTTAACTCATTGAACTGGCATACCTAAAAGCTAAATACTTTCCTCATAATCCAACACTTTAGCGTCATTGGCTTTGTTAAGCAGGCCTCGGCTTTGTGATAGAAAGTGTTTCGCGCTTTCTGAGAAATACTGTTTGGCCTCTGAAAAAGACTGCATTAGGCCTTCTTTGTCGCCCTGCTGCAACTTCGTCAGTGTTTGTTCGAAGGTATCTTGATAGCTTGCTAAAAGCCCTTCAACATCATTAAATTGCGCAAGCATAATATCAGAGTACAGCTCTGGCGATTGCGCAAATAGACGCCCGACCATCATCAATTCTAATTGGTAAATTGGCGATGAGCAGCTTCTTAGCTCCTTCAGTGAATGGCATTGCTTAGATAAAAACTGCCCGTATACAAAAGTGGTTAAGTGGCGCATAACTTGGATAATCTGCATAGATTGATCATGCTTTTTAGCGTCCATTGGCACCAGCTGGCTTCCCCAAATTCTCAGCTGTTTGATTAGCCCTTCACACTGTTTTGGCATGCGTCCTTCACACACAACTATGGTCTGTTTAACCCAATGTGATATATCAGGGCCGAACATTGGGTGCAGCCCCACAACAGGGCCGCTATGCTTGTTCAACAGCACTTTTAGCGGCGCCTGTTTCACCGAGGTAATATCAGCGAGAATACAATCATCAGGTAGCGCAGGCAGTGCATTAACAACTTGCTCTAGTGCGTTAATTGGTACGCTCACCAACACCAGTTTTGCATCACTTAGTAACGCAGTAGCCTCTGATTGATTATCTTTATCAAGTATTCGTATCTCATAACCGGAGCGTTTAAACTGTTTCGCAAACAGTTTACCCATGGCACCTTGACCCCCAACGATCACAATAGGTGACATTATTGGTGCTGCACACGCAAGCTCACTTTGTTGGTTTTCGTAGGCTTCTCGCATCATTCTGCGCAGAATATCCTCGACAAGATCAGGGTTAACCCCTTTGTTCTCGGCTTCTACACGGCGTGCTTTGATAAGCTCAGCCTCGCGCTTTGGCACGTGCAGTGGCGCGCCTTTTTGCTGTTTTATTTTTCCAACTTGCTCGGTCAATACTTTACGCTTTGCAAGTAATGCGACAAGTTCGCTATCACACTCATCTATTGCAACGCGTATTGCTTCTAAATCATTAGCCCCATTCATGATGTAAACTTATATATACGGTAGTAAATTAAATAATACACCGAGTCTAACAAGAAGTAAGCCGCATTAAAAGTAAGCTACCATGAAAATATCATGACAAAAGATGTGATATGAGAGTGAGTATTTACAGAATGGGAATAATGAGCAGGGCTAAAACCAAAACAGGCCGCATATAGCGGCCTGTTTTATCTGCATTTGATAAATGCGACGTATTAGTTAAGTTTCTCTTTAATACGTGCAGATTTACCAGAACGCTCACGTAGGTAGTAAAGCTTAGCACGACGAACCGCACCACGACGCTTAACTGTTACGCTGCTGATAAGAGGGCTGTGCGTTTGGAATACACGCTCAACACCTTCACCGCTTGAAATCTTACGAACAGTGAAAGATGAGTGTAGACCACGGTTACGCTTAGCGATTACAACACCTTCAAAGGCCTGTAGACGCTCTTTGTTACCTTCTTTAACGCGTACCTGTACAACAACTGTATCACCAGCGCCGAACGCAGGTACGTCTTGCTTAAGCTGTTCAGCTTCAAGCTCTTTAATAATATTTTGGTTTACTTTTGCCATTTTATTTCTCACATTCCTAGGTGTAACTGTCTTCTAGCCACAAGCTTGGTCATTCTCTTGCTGAAACTCAGCAAGTAATGCCGCCTGCTCCTCAGTCAGAGCTAGGTTACGCAACAAGTCAGGACGACGTTGCCAAGTTCTACCCAAAGACTGCTTTAAGCGCCATTTGGCTATTTCTTGGTGGTTTCCGCTGAGTAATACAGCAGGCACCTTTTTATCATCCAATGTTTCCGGCCGAGTATAATGAGGACAATCTAACAAGCCATCCGAAAATGAATCTTGTTCAGCTGATTGGTTGTGACCTAGTACGCCTGGCACTAATCGTGCGACTGCATCAATTAATGTCATGGCAGGTAACTCACCGCCACTCAGTATAAAATCACCAATGGACCATTCTTCATCTATAAAAGACTCGATGATCCGCTCATCAATACCTTCATAACGACCCGCAACTAGTATCAACTTTTCAGATTTCGCCAATTCTGACGCACCTTGCTGATCTAGTTTTCGCCCTTGAGGGGACATATAAATTACTTTAGCACCATCACCTGCTGCCGCTTTGGCATCAAGAATGGCTTTTTTGAGAGGCTCAACCATCATTAGCATTCCAGGACCACCACCATAAGGTCGGTCATCCACAGTTCTATGCTTGTCAATGGCATAATCTCGGGGGTTCCAGCAATTAAACTCAATCAAGCCGTTTTTCACAGCTCGACCCGTTACGCCTTGCTGAGTTATCGCATCAAACATTTCAGGAAAAAGTGAAACCACCCCAACCCATAGCTTTTGCTGATCACTCATTAAAACGCTGGATCCCAATCTACAGTAACTTTTCTCTCTTCATGGTTAACGTCCAAAATAACAGAGTCTGTTAAGAATGGAATTAACCTTTCAGATTGCCCAAACGCATCTTTTTTGTTTGCTTTCACAACCAAAACGTCATTTGAGCCTGTCTCCATCAAGTCATCGACTACGCCTAAGTCGTAACCTTTATTTGTTACGACCGACATGCCGATAAGATCTCGCCAATAAAACTCCCCTTCAGGTAATTCAGGAAGCTGCTCAGCATAAACAGCGATTTCTGCATTGGTATAAGCCATTGCCTCATCTCTGTCGTTTACTTGCGCAAATTTAGCGATATATCCCTTGTTGTGACGACGCCAGTCGCTCACTTCAAGGTTTTGCCATTTACCTTGTTGCCCTATCAACCATGGGCTGAAATCGAAGATCCCTTGGGGATCATCAGTAAATGAATGCACCTTAAGCCAACCCTTGATGCCATAAGGAGCACCAAGCTTACCAACAACGATTGTCGAGGTTTTACTTTGACTCATGGTTACACTTACGCCTATTAAGCCGCTTTACGAGCGTCTTTAACCAGCTTAGCAACGCGATCTGAAAGAGATGCGCCTTGACCTACCCAGTGATCAACACGAGATAAATCTAAACGTACTTTTTCTTCCTGACCTGCTGCGATCGGGTTAAAGAAACCTACTTTCTCGATGAAACGACCGTCACGCGAGAAACGGCTATCCGCAACCACGATTTGATAGAATGGACGCTTTTTAGCGCCGCCACGTTGCAAACGAATAGTTACCATACCGTCCTCTACATAGATTGACTGTTTTCATTAATAAGTTTGTACTTCCCACTACGGGAAGCTCGGGCATTTTACGCATTTTCACGCGCAATGCAAGTAAATTCCAAAGCCAAGCGCGGATTTCGCTCAGCAAAACACAAAAGTAAAGTTTACCTCAGCACCACCATCTCATTTTAGGTACAAGCACAGACGGTGTGTAAGCACGGTAAAAGGCAAAACGCACTGTTATTTTTTGTTATTAAGGAAAGTAATCACATGATCCGAATAAGGATGAAAACACACCGCATAGCACAGCGCTTCATCGGCGTAGCTCTTCTTGGTACGGCCAGTTTAACCACACACTCAGCTTTCGCCGCAAATAATGACACAGCGACAGCCTGTAAGCTATTACGCTTTAGTGACTACTCCCAACTGGAAAATGGTAACGCGGCAACAAGTATTACTAATGCTGAATATATCCCAAGTCAAACCCTTGATGCCGATACTGAGCTTTGGACGTATAAATATAGTCGGTTATTAGGTGCCCCGATTCCCAAAGGGACAAACACGCTCCCTGCACATTGTTTAGTCGAAGGCTATGCAGCACCAACGATACGCTTTCAGCTGAGATTGCCACTGGATCAAGCTTGGAATAAACGCTTTTTACTCAATGCTTGTATGGGTTTTTGTGGCGAAGTATCAAACTACCCCACGATGGCAGGGATCATACGTAACTACGCCACCATGTCTCATGATGGCGGCCATACCGCAGCCGGATTTGATGGCTTGTGGGCTAAAAATAATGTGTCGTTAAAGGAAGATTTTGCCTATCGAGCAAATCATGTGGTAGCGGTTGCGGCAAAAGCTATCATTGAACGCTTTTATGCCAAGCCTCCAACCTACTCATTTATTTCAGGTTGCTCAAAAGGAGGTCATGCAGGCATCATGGCTGCTAAGCGTTACCCTAACGACTTTGATGGGGTAATCGCCAGAGGACCAACAATTAACTACACCAAAGTCAACCTGATCAACTGTATGGATAATGCCAAAGCAATATTGGATGAAAACGACAATGCACTGCTCGACGCCAGCTACACAGATTTTATCTCACAGGCTGTCATGGCAGCTTGCGATCATAAAGATGGTTTGGTTGATGGGTTGATCAGCGATCCAAGACGCTGTGATTTTGACCCGCAAACGCTAATATGTGAAAACAACAGTTCTAGTAAGTGTCTAACGCCACGTCAGGCCAATGCAATCAAAGAGGTATATGCCCCTTCCTACGACCAACAAGGCAACGTCATTTATGGTGGCCTACCTTATGGCTCTGAACCGGAGTGGACAGGCTGGCTATTCCCAGAAGCACCATTTATCAAACCTTACCACTACTATGCCGCAACCGAATATTTGAAATACCTTGCGTTTCCTCAAGAGAGATATCACCAAGGCAATTGGAGAAGTTTTTCTTATAACAATGAAGTCGGCGAACTCTCGTCTGTTTCAAGCTTTATGGATGCTGACCACCCTGATCTGACCGGATTTAGAAATAGCGGCGGCAAAATGATAGTACTACACGGATGGTCAGATGCGGCAATTCCTGCTTACGCAACGATTGACTGGTACAACTCAGTAATCAACTACATGGGCAAAGATAATACATACGACTTTGCGCGGCTATTTTTACCCCCTGGGCTTGTTCATTGTGGTATTGAAGGGCCAGGTGCTGAAACCTTTGATGCCATAGCTGCGTTAGAACACTGGCTAGATACTGGGGTAGCACCAGATGCACTGATGACACAAAAAGAAGATACGCAGGGTAATATTATTTTCACTCGCCCTGTATATCCATATCCGCAAGAGGCGCAGTACATTGGTAGTGGTGATCCTAAAAAAGCTGAAAACTTTAAACCCTTTGTGCCCGATTTTACTAATAAATCAATATCCGTTACCTCTAACGAGTCTGGCGATATAATTGGCAAACGAGTTAGATAAAGTAAAAAGGCGAGCAGTGAGGTGCTCGCCTTTTGTAATATAAACAGTGTTAGAACTTAGGTCCACCACCACCGAACATACCTGGTGGCATCATCCCTTTCATGTTCTTCATCATCTTCATCATACCGCCCTTACCCTTCATCTTTTTCATCATTTTTTGCATTTGGGTAAATTGCTTCAGCAGCTTGTTGATGTCTTGTACTTGTGTACCAGAACCGGCTGCAATCCGCTTCTTACGAGAACCTTTGATGATTTCAGGACGCGCGCGCTCTTTAGGTGTCATTGAGCTGATAATGGCTTCCATTTGATTAAAGGTCTTGTCATTCACTTGGCCTTTTACTGCATCGGGAAGATTTGACATGCCCGGAAGCTTGTCTAGCATCGACATCATACCGCCCATGTTTTTCATTTGACGTAGCTGCTCTGCAAAGTCTTCCAATGTGAAGCCATCGCCTTTAAAGACTTTTTCAGCCACTTTTTGAGCTTTGTCTTTATCGACTTTCATCTCTACTTCTTCGATAAGGGACAATACATCACCCATACCTAGGATCCGAGATGCAATTCTATCTGGATGGAATGGCTCAAGCGCATCCGTCTTCTCACCTACACCGATAAACTTTATAGGTTTGCCCGTAATGTGACGAATTGACAATGCTGCACCACCTCGCGCATCACCATCTGTTTTAGTTAAGATCACACCACTTAGCGGCAGCGCTTCATCAAACGCTTTTGCCGTATTTGCAGCATCCTGACCCGTCATTGAGTCGACCACAAATAAAGTCTCGATAGGATTAATCGCAGCATGTAAATCTTTGATTTCATCCATCATGTCTGCATCAACGTGCAAACGACCAGCGGTATCTACAAGTACCACATCAATAAATTTTTTCTTAGCGTGAGAAATTGCACCCGTTGCGATATCAATTGGCTTTTGTGAAATATCACTAGGGAAAAACTCGACGTCGACTTCAGCGGCTAAAGTTTCAAGCTGCTTGATAGCAGCGGGACGATAAACGTCAGCACTGACCACCAGCACAGATTTCTTTTTGCGCTCTTTTAGGAACTTAGCCAACTTACCAACACTGGTGGTTTTACCCGCACCTTGAAGGCCAGCCATCATCACAACCGCTGGCGGTTGAGCATTTAAGTTCAGCTCTTCATTGGCCTCACCCATAGACTTTTCAAGTTCTTCACGAACAATCTTGATGAAAACCTGGCCTGGGCTCAGACTTTTTGTGACTTCAACACCAACCGCACGTTCTTTTACTTGTTTTACAAAGTCGCGCACAACTGGCAAGGCAACGTCAGCCTCAAGTAGCGCCATGCGGACTTCACGGAGTGTTTCTTTAATATTGTCTTCGGTTAATCGGCCACGGCCACTAATGTTTTTGAGCGTTTTTCCTAAACGCTCTTGGAGGTTTTCAAACATGTATCGGTTCCAAAATCTCGAAATTAACGGGCATTATACTGATATGCGAGCGACTAATACAGTATTCAAGCTGATTGTTCTGCTTTTTACGCTTTCCTTGCACTAAAATAAGAATAAGTTAATAGATTGAAATAAAACTCTATGCAAGCGAAGTGGCTTTAAATACAATAGCCGTAAAGGAAAACCAAAAAATTGAGCATTTATCTTTATGTTGATTGTTAGCTTGTCATTAATCGCCTGCCTTTTTTATTCCATGGCCACCAGTCATGTTTTGTCGCGCTTATTTGACAAACAAGGACCTAATCAAAAGAAGACCTTAATATTAAGTACCGTTGCTATTTTGACCCACATGCTCGTGTTGGTAAACTCTGTATTTACTCATCAAGGTCAAGACCTCAGCACGGTAAATGTCGCACTATTAACCTGCTGGGTTATTGTGGTTTCAGTAACCACGGTATCTTTGCGTTTTCCTGCAACCTTACTGCTTCCTGTTGTGTATGGATTTGCAGCAATTTTACTCTTAGCTAGTCTGTTTATCCCGCATCATATTATTATGGGTACCATAAACGTAGATATTGGCTTAGTGCTACATATTTCATTATCGCTATTGGCATACTGCGTACTTATTATTGCGACACTCTACGCTATCCAGTTTATGTTTATCGATAAGCGTCTAAAACAAAGAGACTTGGCCATCATGACGAGCCACTTACCACCGCTTATGCAGGTAGAGAGGCAGCTTTATCAGCTATTGTTTGTGGGCACTGGACTACTTACGCTCGCTTTGGCTTCTGGTTTTTACTTTTTAGACGGCATGTTCGCCAAAGAGACTATCCATAAAACCATATTGTCTATCGTGGGCTGGCTTATCTATGTAGTAATAGCTTTTGGACATCGTGTGTTTGGATGGCGTGGTAAGCCGGTTGTTATCTCTATCATCACCGCTTCTGGTGTCGTTACGCTTGGGTACTTTGGTAGTCGCTTTATACAAGAAGTGATTTTAGGCAAGTTTTAAACTTTAACTTGACTATCGTAACTCACTAACGCTTAATACGCTTTCGTAAGTAAAAAAGGGATCCACTGTTGGAAGACATATCGACCAGCGCCTTGTTTATTATACTCGGTGTGCTCATTTTGATGTCGGCTTATTTTTCTAGTTCAGAAACCGGTATCATGTCAATCAACCGTATTCGCCTGCGACATCTTGAAAAAGAGAATCACCGTGGCGCGAAGCGTGTAAGTAACCTCCTCAACCGTCCAGACAGACTGATTGGTCTGATCCTGATCGGAAATAACCTTGTCAACATAGCCGCCGCTCAGGTCGCAACAATTATCGGATTACGCCTTTATGGCGACATGGGTATTGCTGTCGCGACTTTCGGTCTTACACTTGTGGTGCTTATTTTTGCTGAAGTCACACCAAAAACATTAGCTGCGCTATATCCAGAAAAAGTCGCATTCCCTAGCTCTGTTATTCTTAAAGTATTATTGAAAGTACTATTCCCTTTGGTTGTTGCAACCAATTGGATCACCAACGGCATGCTACGTTTGGTTGGTATCACACCACAAGAAATTGAAGAGCATAGTCTCAGTAAAGAAGAATTAAAAACCGTGGTGAATGAGTCCAGTGCAATGTTGCCTTCCAACCACCAAAATATGCTGACTTCTATTCTCGATTTAGATCATGTTACTGTGGAAGACATCATGATCCCACGAAGTGAAATCAATGCCATTGATATTAACGACGAGTGGAAAGACATTGCCCGTCAGTTAACCAATGCTCAACACACTCGTGTACTACTTTACCGTGACCAAATTGACGATGCAGTAGGCTTTATTCATGCCAGAGATGCACTACGCCTACTGACCAAAGAACAATTTGATAAGCCATCGCTACTGCGAGCAGTGCGAGAAATCTACTATGTCCCAGAGAATACCTCGTTAAATACTCAGCTCATCAAGTTCCAAGAAGCAAAAGAACGCATCGGGCTTGTGGTTGACGAATATGGTGATATTCAAGGCTTAGTAACGCTTGAGGATATACTTGAGGAAGTTGTGGGCGACTTTACGACAACGCAGACGCGTGCACCGAGTGAAGACGTCAACATGCAACACGACGGCACAGTAATGGTAGAAGGCAGTGTCAACATTCGTGACTTAAACAAAGAGATGGATTGGGACTTACCTACAGAAGGCCCTAAAACCCTAAGCGGCTTGATTGTCGAGTACCTCGAAGACATTCCTGATGCCCCGCTAAGCTTACGTGTCGACAACTATCGTATGGAAGTGGTTGAGATCAAAGAGAACATGATTAAGCAAGTAAAGGTCTCACTAGAGACTGAAACAACAAAACACAGCTAATACTAAAAGGCGAGCTAGTTAGCTCGCCTTATTTGTACTTAGCTGTATCTGCTAGGCTTTGTTACCATACTATCAAAAGCCATTACTGCAGGAAGTCAAAAGGCCCAACCAAGGTGTAACGCTCGCAATACCAATACCAATACCAATACCACATCACCTTAATCACTACAATGAACGCATTTAGGCTAATTAATCGCTATTTTTTGTAAAGTAACTCGTGACTAACGAGTTAACTGAGTATAGCGTGACAGTTGTTAAGGCAGAGACATGACTTGCTCTGATAATCTCTATTCAGCCACTTGTTAGAGTTCTCATGGTGTGTCAACAAGCTCTAATTCAGTGCTGTAACTGTAATGAGCATTTCAACAGTGCCGGGAAGTAAGTATCTCTTATTTTTGTATTTCTTTCCTCCTCAGAATTGCTGGTAAATTCAAATACGCTAATCCTTAAAGTCCCAGTATCAGGCAGGTCTTCATAAAATGTGCCCTGGACGCCAAACTCGTCCTAGACTTCCCAGTTCGTGAGGATTTGAAATGAAATGGCATCTCGATAGTTGACTGTTTTCATATTTTGAATTTCTAACCCATTAGCAAATGGAGTGAGAGGTACAAACAGAAGAGATAAAATACTCATACGTAGCATTTTTATCATAAAGAGAATCCTAACGCCGCTTTAAGCGGCAAGTAGTAGCTTGTCAAAGTATGAAATGAAACAGATCAAACTGTTTCGAGTCCAACTTAAAAACCCTTGCTAGGTTTTGTTTCTGTATGCCAAGATTGTGTTATCGATCCATTGATTGTATGACGAAATTCTGACAAATACGGAAACGGCGCCATACTTTCCTCCGACATACCCCTCTAAATCACCTTCGTACTCTTGCCAGCTTGCTAATCCGATCAGCAAAGGTATGCCATTTCGTATCATAATTGCAGGACCTCCACTATCACCAGAACCAACATTTCCTTCTAGAGGAAGTGCATCATCAGCTTTATCGAACCGGAACATAAGCCAGCTTTCATTTGCTGACTCTATAATATTTTTATAATTATTGAGTGTTCTATTAGCTTGAGTTTCGTCTAGATCTGTAAACGGAGATCTTATCGTGTTTGAAATACTTTCCCAAAGAGAAGGCACTTTAGTTGTCAATATTTCTCCCGTCAGACCTGTGCCAGTTGCTCCCCTACCAAATATCGTGACTTCCTCACCTATTTCTTTATTATCATAGTATCGAGATATAGGTTTTAAGTGTTCAACTGGTTCAGCTAATTTGAGTAGCACTATATCATCTCGACTGCTCAAAAAATCTATTAATGGCTTAGCAGCTCCTGGCCCCCAATTACCTGGATCTTCTTTGTATCCATGATGAAAGATAACCCTTTCAATTCTATTTTCTACGCCGTGCAGCATTATAGGTTTATCGTGATAATCGTAAAAGACTACATGCGCAGCAGTGACCAACCAGTATTTATCAATAAGAACAGCAGCTCCTTCATGCGGCATATCAATAAAAAAATCAGGGATCTTTTTAACTTCATACATTTCTGGCTGAACATCATGTCGTTTAACAACTGCAGGGCAAGCGAATGAAATTATAAGGAATGTAATAGTAAGTATTTTAATCATGCTTATTCCTTTGAGTAAGTACTGACGCGTTAATAAATGGCGTAAAATAGCTGGCTTTACAACGCAAAGAATGAGCGCAAGCCTACGGTTTTACGTCCACTTTTTAATTAACTTTTTATATTCCTAATATTCTTCGCCTTCATCACCAATGACTTTTGCACTAAGTAGCCGAGCTAGTTTTTTAGCTTTTTTAATTTGAGCCTTATCGCTACCGAAGGTGATACTGCCATTAGCATAACTAAAGTTGTACTTTCTTCTTAATATTGGGCTCGTCCAGATGCAACTGTTTGGTGTTTGAATTTCAATAGCTTCTCCCGTCTGTGGGTTCGTGGTTATAGCAACATGCTGAACCGTTAACGATGAGTCACTTTCACAAATTGCGAGCCATTCGGTCTCAGAGATTTGGTTTTCACGCTCAATATGTAAGGTATAAGACGCCACAACATTCCAACTTGTTAAAATGTAAGCACAACTAAAAGCTTGAGTATATTTGCCTAGAAACATGACATCCTGTTACGGGGCTGATAATGTTTGACTAAAATGTGTAGCGAGGCGAACCCGAACCAAATGCTAGCAGTCTCACTTGAACAGCTCGTTATGTCATACTTAGCCACGAGTTAATTAAGCGAATAAATTTTTCAGCCAGTCAAAAGTAAGTGCGGTGGTAAACACTTTTAAAGCGATTAAACCAATAAAAACAAATACGAGACCAACCTTAATTGCTTTGCTGTCAATCTTATTCCAAAACAATAATTTAGCTTTTGCCTCATTTTTTAATTCATTCATAGCTTCTTTCATAAAGCTCCTTTTTATTTAATCTTATATTAATTTCTGAGCTTATTTTTCGTACAACATAACCCTTACTGTAAACGGCTTTGTTAACTGTACTTTACCAGAACTTCTTTAGCAAACCGATAAAAACAAACTGCGGCTAATAGTGTGAAAATAGAGGGTATAAGAAATACCGAAACCTCAATTAAGCCAAGCTCTTCAGAATTCTCTACAATTGAGCTCGCTACAAACGAAGAGAAAATTGTAGCAACAATAGAGATTTTAACTCCTTTGGCATGCTTACTTTTTGTAACTTTATCGAGCTTAACAAATGCGAAGAGTACTATGAAAAGAGCAATTAAATAAGTAAAAGTATCTACTATCATCACTGCAAACTCAGCCAGTGATATCCCATACATATTTTTGATAATTTCTACGAACATTTCCACTACTCGGTTTTCCTTGTACAGCTAACGCTAAGATAAGCGGAAAAATACAGTTCGACTAAACTGCCCGGAGCGCTAGCCAACTGTAATTTTTCCGTTTGAGCACCTTATTAGCTTTCTTGCATTAATTTTGAAAATTCAGGGTGATTGACTGTTGCTTTAATTAAATCTTGTACTGCAGGGGACAAGGCATCTGCTGTAGCATTACACGCAGTGATTGCGTCAAAACCACTCTTAAATGAATATTTATTATTAACAGTTAAATTAGTTCCATTCGTTGATTTCAATTTAAGACCAATTTCCCAATACCCACTGGTTAAACCTGAAATTGATGAAAATTCAATTTTTGTAATATCACCCGTAATTTTAACATTATCTTTTGAATATTTATCAGCCATCTTCAATTCATCATTGAAAGCTTTAGTAATAAATTGCGGAATCGATAAACCATCCGCAGGTTCAATTGGCCCCATTAGACGACAATTTGAACTAAATTTTGCAGGTTGATTTAATGATGCAAATTCGCCTTTAATCTCCGTTAGACTTTTTAAAGTTTGAATATTATCTACAGAAACAGCGTAGCGTGGCGGTTGCATTGTTGAACACGCACTTAATGCTAAAATACTTGCTGCTAATACTACTTTTTTCATTTTTCTGCCTTTTTGTTTTTCGAATGTATGATTAGAACCCGATTGAAAACAACGCTCCTAAAAGCGGCGGTTAATAGTTGGCTAAAGCTGGCGGCGAAGGAGCGCGAGCCTGCTGTTTTGTGTCCTTGGCTTTACAGCATTGTTAACTTTTTGTTTTTGCCACATATTCTTTAATATCAAAAGTTTCAAATTTCTGTTGAATATGTTACTCATCAGAATACTTATCAATGTAATTTGCACATAATATTAAGCTAACTGGGCATAATATTATACTTTAAATCTATAGGAAGTAATATTTGTAACGTCTGGATCATAAGGAATTATGTAAAAAGCAAGATAACTTTTAGGGTTATCAAAGTGAAATAGAAATGATAGCCTTTTTCTATCTCACTTCATTGAACCTTATCGAGCGTACCGGCAGGGATTAAACAATATAAGTGAATATGCTGACTTAAATTTTGCCTCCAAGTATGCACTATCACCTTTTCTAAAATAAGGAAACACGCCTCTAAGAAAATAGCCTTTCGAACCAGTTTTTATCTAAATCATCTTCACAGCGTTTTAGCTGAACGGCGTATCTTGCCGCGCGATGTTTCACTTTATTAGCGACCTGCATGAGCCATTTTTTCTTTTTATAGGTGCCACGGCGATAGCCACCCCAACCTTCATGGTAATTTAAATATTGCGCATAAGCATCCCACTTAGACACACCATTTACTTTATTGGTTTTGTAAACGAACCAAGCCATAAAATCGATAGCATCGTCGAAGTCATCACGATCTGCCCCAGAATTACCCGTTTCTCTAATATAGTCTGACCAGGTGGGAGTTTTGGCCTGAGAATAGCCATAAGCTGAGCTGGCACGCCCAATGGGAATAAACCAAAGGAAATATTCCATCGGAGGTGCAGCATCATGACGAAAAGAGCTTTCCTGAAACATCATGCTCATCAGAACATGTTTGGGCGATCCCCATTTTTCTTGGGCATCTCGAGCGTCATAGTACCAATCTTCTTTTTCCTCAAAAATCTTGCAAATATCATGAGGTTGCTTTGGTGGTGCAGTCGCACATCCAGATAAAACAGCAATAAGACTAACTAAAATTAATTTTTTTTGCATTTTTTTCGAAACCTAATGAACTTTAACAATTTGCATTGGTCTGAACTTATGAATGCAGCAGTTTAGCATTGTTTCATCCCTGAAATTTATTTGCGCAGCCCTATGGCTGCGCTTTTTTATGCTCGAGAAAAATAATCATCTAAGAAACTGGTAAAATCAACTGTATCACCAGCTCTTACTGCTTCTTCATCCTCAAATGATTGCTGCGCAAATGCTGCAAGTTCCGCTTCATCATAATAACCATATTCTACGTCTTGATGCAGTTGCTTATAGTTGTTTGCAAGCTCAAGTCCCATTGACCCCTGTTCAAGGGTTCGATTTTGTAATTGTGATAGCAACTGTCCTGAAAAGGTCAGTGCAGGTGTCTCTATCGCGCGCGATAGTTTTTCAATCACTTCTACGTAAACAGATTTACCGCTGTTGGCATCTAACATCTGTGCGACATGACTCAAGTCAGCGAAGATCTCTGACCCCCACTGTTTTACTGTGACTGGTACACCTTCTCTTTCCAATTCAAGCTCAGTACAGCGCCCTTGGTTTACTACCTGACGTAGGTTTTTACCTGCTAATTTTTGCGCATCAAAGGTCAACTCAGCACTTGGTTTTAATAAGCAGTAAGTTAAGAAAACATCCAAGAAATGAATTTGTTCAAGGCTAATACCGGTATGTTCAAATGGGTTAACATCTAAAGCACGGATTTCGATGTACTCAATACCACCACGTTCCAGTGCCTGAGTTGGCGTTTCACCCGATTTTGCATTACGCTTTGGTCTAATTGGCGAGTAGAATTCGTTTTCTATTTGTAGAATGTTACGATTTAACTGCTTTGGCTCTGCTGCACGGTAGTCTGGGATCTCATGATATAAATCAGAGCGACATCTAATCGCTTCTCTAAGTCCAGCGATATACTCATCCAAGTCGTTATACATCACTTTCAGCGAGCTTTGCGCACTATTGGTATAACCTAAATCACCTAATCTCAATGCAGTACCATATTCTAAGTAAATAGCGCCGTTTTCTAGTGTCTTAAATGGTAGGTCGCTTTTCTTACCTTGCAAAAATGATGGGCACAGCGCCGGTGAAGCACCAAAGAGATAACTGATCAGCCACATTTCACGCTTAAAATTGCGAATTAAGCCTAAATACTGTTGTGAGATAAACGTTTGCTGAGCTTGTTTATCTTCTGATATGGATTGCAGGCTTTGCCATACTTGCTCGGGAAAAGAGATATTAAAATGCACCCCGGCGATGGCCTGCATCATACTACCATAGCGGTTTTTTAACCCTTCACGATACAGCGTTTTCATCTTCCCAATGTTGGAAGTACCAAACTGCGCCAACACAATATCTTCTTCATCTTCAATGAAGCATGGCATAGATAAAGGCCATAATAACTCATCGCCCATATTGGCTAGCGTAAATTTCTGTAAATCAGACAACTGCGCTAGCGTCTCTTCAGGATTTTCACTGACTGGAGTAATGAACTCTAATAAGGACTCAGAGAAATCCGTGGTAATATGACCATTAGTTAGAGCATGGCCAGTCTTTTCTGGATGTGGAGTTTTTGCTATCTTTCCTGACCCTTGGATCCTCAAAGCCTCTCTCTCGATACCTCTTTTGATACCCTTAAAAGCGCCGCGATGTACACCGCCAGACAACAAATCCAGCTTAGTGTTTAAGTCTAATTGTTTCAAAAATTCTTCCTCGAACCTACAGGCCAATTTCAAGTTTATGGGGTCGAAATTAGTTTATACCAAGGGTGTTGATAAAAAGAGTGAAGCTCACTGTCCATCACTGCCTATCTCACCACGGTCAGGCTTTAATAATAACTTTACCGACATGTTGCGCATTTTCCATATAAGCATGCGCAAGCGCAATGTCTGCCAGATCAAAATAATGACTCACATTGATGTTGATTTTGCCAGCTTGGTACGCCTGATACAAATGTTTCAGGTCATCTAAATCAGGCGCAACCAACATTCCCTGTGCCGTTATCCCTTTTATCGTGGCTTGCTCACAAATAAGTGCCTTGGTCACACTGGGGACTGTAACTAATTGTGAGCCACTGCGAAGTGCATTCAAACACTGTAGTGCTATTTCACCACCAATCAAATCTAATAGGTCGCATTCAACATCACACTGATAAAATTCATCGTAACTAATCGCGGTAACATTTAGCTGAGCCAATAGTGGGTGTTCTGGACGAGTGGACACAGCAATTACGTTACGCCCTTGAAGTTGTGCTAATTGAATAGCTAAGTGGCCAACTCCCCCAGTAGGTGCCAACACATATAAGGGACGCTCGTACTGGGAAAATTTATCAAGGGCTTGCTTTGCAGTTAAGCCTGCTAAACATAGACCAGAGATCGCTAGATTTTCTTGCGCTGAAACCGCTAATAATTCAGTTTCATTGGCAACCACATAATCACTGTAAGTACCAGGGTTGTTTGCAAAACCAACCATGCCTATAACATGTTGACCCACTTGAAGTTGTGTACCAGAGTCAGATACTCCCACCACTTCGCCAAATAAGTCATACCCCAAAGGTAGAAAGGTACCTGCCTCTTTTTGCGCTGCAACATAGCCTAAGCCTTGTCTTGTTTTAAGCTCGATTGGATTAACACTAGTGCTGAGTACCCTCACCACTACCTGCCCGTTGTTAAGGGCTGGCAAAGTACGAGTGAGCGGACATAATTGGCTGCTATCACCAAATTCATAAACACCGTAAGTAGTTGACTCATTTATCATAAGAGATTCAGTTTTAGAGAGAGCTTGTTGTTTTTTAGAATACGCGAAAGAAGACGCAGTTTACAACAATGAAAAACGCGCTTGCCTTACTCCAGCAAGCGCGTTTGTATACTGTTAGTGTTGGATAGTTTATGCTTTATCCAAATCTCGGTTAATGATTAAAAACGATTTGGCCATCCACTACATCGACTTTGATAGTATCTCCTGTCACAAATTTACCTTGTAATAAATCCTGTGCCAGTGGGTTTTCAATGTACTGTTGTACAGCACGTTTTAGTGGCCGCGCACCATAGACTGGATCAAAACCACTTGCAGCAATTTTATCAAGCGCAGCGTCACTTAGTTCAAGCACAAAACCTCTTTGCGTTAAGCGCTGGCTTAATCGCGCTAATTGGATACTCGCTATCTCTTTAATATGCTCATTAACTAACGGGTGGAACACAACGGTTTCATCAATCCGGTTAATAAACTCCGGTCTAAATTGATTTGCCAACACTGCCATCACCCGCTCTTTAAGTACGGCATAATCATTACTACCGGCCTGCTCTTGAATTACATCTGAGCCTAAGTTTGAAGTCATGATGATCACTGAGTTTTTAAAGTCTACCGTACGCCCTTGTCCGTCAGTTAAGCGACCATCATCCAAGACTTGCAGTAAGATGTTAAACACATCAGGGTGAGCTTTTTCTACTTCATCAAGTAACACCACCGAGTACGGACGGCGACGCACCGCTTCAGTTAAATATCCACCTTCTTCATAACCAACGTAACCCGGAGGCGCACCTACCAACCTTGCCACCGAATGCTTTTCCATAAATTCAGACATATCAATCCGCACCATGGCATCTTCGGTATCAAACATAAAGTTGGCTAATGCTTTGGTTAGCTCCGTTTTACCAACACCAGTTGGGCCTAAAAATAAAAACGAACCAATTGGACGATTAGGATCAGCAAGCCCAGCTCGAGAGCGGCGGATAGCATTGGCAACCGCATTCACCGCTTCATCTTGACCAATAACCTTTTTGTGCAGCTCATCTTCCATTTGGAGTAATTTTTCACGTTCACCTTGAAGCATTTTAGCCACTGGGATCCCTGTCCAGCGAGAGAGAATTTCAGCAATTTCATCTTCGCCAACCTGATTTTTCAGTAGACTCATTTCTTGCATCTCTGCTTGGGATGCCAAGTCAAGCTTACGCTCTAGTTCAGGAATACGGCCATATTGCAGCTCAGACATACGTTGTAAATCACTTGCTCGGCGCGCGACTTCTAAATCTAACCGCGCTTGCTCCAGCTCTGCTTTGATCACTTGTGTACCCTGAAGCGAGGCTTTTTCAGCGTTCCATACTTCGTCTAGCTCACGATACTCCATTTCTAATTCATTGATGAGTGCTTGCATCTCGGTTCGACGCTTTTGGCTGGCTTCATCTTTTTCTTTGGCCAGTGCACTGTCTTCCAACTTCAGTTGAATAATACGACGTTCAAGTCTGTCTAATTGCTCCGGCTTTGAGTCTATTTGCAGTCGAATTGATGAACCGGCTTCATCAATTAAGTCAATGGCTTTATCTGGAAGCTGTCTATCCGTAATATAACGGTGTGACAGGTTCGCCGCAGCTACGATCGCCGGATCAGTAATATCGACTGAATGATGAAGTTCGTAGCGCTCTTTTAAGCCACGGAGTATGGCAATAGTGTCTTCAACGGTTGGCTCTGCGACAAATACCTTTTGGAAGCGGCGCTCAAGTGCAGCATCTTTTTCAATATATTGTCGATACTCATCGAGCGTCGTGGCTCCGACGCAGTGGAGCTCTCCACGCGCAAGTGCAGGTTTGAGCATATTGCCAGCATCCATTGCACCGTCGGTTTTTCCGGCCCCAACCATAGTGTGAATTTCGTCAATAAACAGAATAACTTGCCCCTCTTCTTTGGCAAGCTCGTTTAACACCGACTTTAAACGCTCTTCAAATTCGCCACGGTATTTAGCACCAGCGACTAGCGCCCCCATATCCAGTGATAGTACACGCTTATTTTTCAGCCCTTCTGGCACCTCACCGTTGATAATACGTTGTGCAAGTCCCTCAACGATAGCGGTCTTACCAACACCCGGTTCACCGATAAGTACAGGGTTATTCTTAGTACGGCGCTGTAGCACCTGAATGGTGCGACGGATTTCATCATCGCGACCAATTACCGGGTCTAGTTTACCTTGTTCGGCTCGCTCAGTAAGGTCAACGGTGAATTTCTCAAGTGCTTGACGTGTATCTTCTGCATTGGGATCGTCAACCTTCTGCCCGCCTCGGATCGCTTTAATCGCTTGCTCGATTTTTGCTTGGGTAATATTCAAAGTTTTGAAAATTTCACCCAAAGCTCCTTTGTCTTCAACTGCCGCAAAAACAAAAAGCTCACTAGAAATATATTTATCTTTGCGTTTTTGAGCGTATTTATCACATAGATTGATAAGTGAAATCAGGTTATTCGAAAGCTGGACATCTCCACCTACGCCTTCAACCTTAAATAATTTTTCAATGGCTTGAGATAGCTTGGTATTGAGTTCATCAGCGCTTACACCTGCTTGCGCCAATAACGCTCGTACACTTGAGCCACTTTGCTGTAGCAGAGCGTACATTAAATGAACAGGTTCAATAAATTGATGGTCACGCCCAAGCGCGAGTGATTGCGCGTCAGAAAGCGCAGCTTGAAATTTGCTTGTAAATCTATCTAAACGCATGATTTATTTACCCATATAAAATATTGAATTACCTTATTTATGGGTATTAGTGGAGCGAAGATCAAGCGTTAAAGTAATAATTTAACCTGATTATTTGCGCCAAATCAAAGTCGCCATACGGCCTGTTATGTTGTCTCTACGATAAGAAAAGTACAGCTCAGGCAAACTGACTGTACAGTGTCTCTCGCCGTAGCATTTTGTAACACCTTGTTGGCGCAATAGTGTTTCAGCAAGCGCAAAAATATTACCAAGGTACTTACCCTTTTTTGTAGCTTTAAAGGCCGTACTTTTTTGTGCTTCAAACGCAGCTACTACATCTTCACCCACTTCAAAAGCATTAGGTCCTATTGCAGGGCCAAACCAAGCGTGAATTTCTTCAGGGGCACAACGAAACTTAGCAAGTGTATTTGCAATAATACCAGCAGCGAGCGGCTTCCAGCCACCATGGATAGCTGCTACTTCTTCGCCATTTTCTGACGCCAACAAAATCGGCAAACAGTCTGCCGTCATGATAGCTAGAGGCGTTTGCCGTAAGCGCGTATAGAGTGCATCTGCTTGATGGACTTGCGCCGCCTCAAACTGCTCATCAACCACCACAACCTCAGCGCCATGGACTTGTTCAAGCCAAACAATGGGGTTGGCAACGTAACCATGCAAAATTCGACGGTTTTCTGCAACATGTTCGGCGTTATCGCCAACATGAGAGGCAAGATTAAAACTGTCGAAAGGCGGTAGAGAAACACCACCTTCGCGCGTTGTCGATAGTGTCCCAACAAGTTGAGAAAGTGGCCACTGAGCTAGCTGCATCTTACAGCGTCAAGTCTGGGTTTTCTTTGGTGTCCTCTCTTAGCGCCGTCACCAGATTTATCATATCTTCAGGTACTGGCGCTTCCCATGTCATCATCTCGCCTGTAATTGGATGCGCGATACTAAGTTTTATCGCATGTAATGCCTGACGTTTAAATGCTCTTAACTGCTCTGTAAGCCCTTGAGTGGCATTTCTCGGTGGGCGAGGACGGCCACCGTACAACTGGTCGCCAATCAGTGGATGGTTTAAATATGCCATATGCACGCGAATTTGGTGCGTTCTACCCGTTTCTAGTCGCAGACGAAGCCGAGTATGTGCACGGAATTTTTCTGCAACACGGTAGTGCGTAATAGCAGGTTTACCCATTTCATGTACCGCCATATGCGTACGTTTTGTAGCGTGGCGTCCTATTGGCTTTTCAATCATGCCACCAGCTGTCATGGTGCCGTTACAAATTGCTTCATACTCACGAGTGAAGTTTTCACGCGCCTGTAAGTTTTTCACCAAATGTGTTTGCGCTTGAATGGTTTTCGCCACAACCATTAGACCGGTCGTGTCTTTATCGAGACGGTGAACAATACCAGCTCGAGGTACGTTAATAATTTCTGGGTGATGGTGCAGCAGAGCATTTAATACTGTGCCATCGGGGTTACCGGCTCCAGGGTGAACGACCAATCCCATCGGCTTATTTATCACCAGAATATCATCATCTTCATAGACGATATCTAGGTCTATATCTTGCGCTTCGTATTCACGCTGGGCTTCGATAACCGTTTCAATGGCGACGCTTTCACCACCTAATAACTTTTCACGAGGCGTGTTGAAAACTTCACCATCGACGGTGACCTTATCTTCAAGGATCCAAGTTTTTATTCTTGAACGAGAAAAATCCGGGAACAATTGCGCCAATATTTGGTCTAGACGTTTACCACCGAGTTCGACTGGAACCTCCGCTTGGAGGGAAATTTGCTCTGACATCTGAAACTTTACCTAATTTACCAGTGCAAGCCGTGCTCGACTGGGTTAGAATCGTATAAATGCATAGTTTACTCGGTTTTGCCGAGTTGGCCTAGCCGAAGAAAACAAAGGTAGTAAAATAAAATGATTAAAAACTTAAGGACACACGCCTTTAGGCTGGCGTTAGCCGCGTCTGTTTTAGGTTTGGCAGCCTGTTCATCCGCACCAGAACAAGAAGATATAGAACGCGTACCAAACAAATCTGCACAAGCACTGTATGAAGATGCAAAGCAAACTTTAGATTCAGGTCTTTATGCACGCGCCATTGAGTTACTTGGCGCAATTAACGCAAGATACCCTTTTGGGCCATATGCAAGACAAGTTCAAATGGACTTAGTTTATGCTTATTACCAAACAGGTAACACAGATCAAGCACTAGCGACAATTGACCGCTTTATCCGTTTAAATCCAAACCATAAAGATCTTGATTATATGTACTACATGCGCGGCCTTGTAAGCATCAAAGCTGATGAAAACGCATTTCAGGAGTACTTTGGAGTGGATAGGGCTGACAGAGACGCAAATCGTACTCGTGTAGCATTTCAAGATTTAACCACACTCGTTAAAAACTATCCCAACAGTCCTTATGCACCAGAAGCCAAAAAGCGCATCGTCTGGCTATTAAACAAAATGGCGCGTTATGAATTAAAAGTAGCTGAATATTACTTTGAACGTGAAGCGTACCTTGCAGCAGCTAATCGAGGTAAATATGTTGTGGAACACTACTCTCAAAGTAGTTACCTAAAACAAGCTTTTGATATTATGGAAAAGAGTTACCGTAAATTGGGGTTACAGGATCTTGCAGAAAACGTAAAAAAAGCAAAATCAGCTAACCCACGCAGTAAATAGATATACTAGTCAGTCGCGACTACATACTGGTCGCGACTGACTACACTACAATAGCCGACTCACTGGCTTAAATCGCTTCTTCGTCTTCTTCACCGGTACGGATCCGCACCACACGCTCAACATCAGTCACAAATATTTTACCATCGCCAATTTTGCCTGTTTGTGCTGTTTTCAAGATCACTTCAATGGCTCTATCAACATCTTCGTCTGCCGTGACTATATCAAGTTTTACCTTGGGCAAAAAATCTACCATGTACTCGGCACCACGATACAACTCAGTATGGCCTTTTTGACGACCGAAGCCCTTTACTTCACACACTGTCATCCCCGTGATCCCCACATCCGAAAGCGCCTCTCGGACATCATCTAGTTTGAACGGTTTAATTATTGCTTCTATTTTCTTCATGACTATCTCGATTCCTTTGGTATAGCGTCGATTTTAGACAATACACCTGTTCAAGGCAAACAAAGACATTGAAAGTTGAGGTGATTTCACGCAATAATACTAATATTAAATTGTTAATTTTTGGTTGTGAGGCAGTAATGAAACAATCAGCGGGATTCAACCTGTTAGAACTTATGATAACAATTGCCATTTTAGCAATTGTATTAGCTGTTTCATTTAGCTTTGATGGCAACCTGTTGCAACGTGACCGCGCGCAATCTTTTTTACAGGAGTTACAGCGAAATATTGCCTTTGCTCGCGTCAAAGCTACAGCGTCTGATGAGATTGTCATTCTATGCCCAGCTCCCCCTGAAAGTATACAAAACCGGGCTCCGTTCGCTTGTGCAGATGATTGGGCAACAAACCGAATTTCCGTTTTTGTCGATAGGAATAATGACGGCCAATTTAACAATAATGATACGCTGCACAGAGTAATGGAAGTCGTGAATACCAGTGATAATATGGTATTTTCTGGCGATAATCGCCTAAGATTTGACTCTAGTGGGTTACTTAGTGGCGCAGCTACTGGTAATTTCACCTATTGTCCGGGCAGTGAAGATAACAATCAACAACTTAGCGTGTCTCAAGCTGGCACAGCACTCTATAGAGGCGATACTGAGGATCAGTGTAATTAACCTGATTTCGGAATAAACAGTGAGTTAATCAACTAAAGCAACCAGGCAGCCTATTTTCTGTTTAGACATCATGTCAGTTAACTTGAAAGCTTTTCACTTTCCTTGTTTTTAGCCATAGTGACGCTACGCTCCTTTATATGATCATTTCGAGGCAAAGGATATGCGTCGTCAATTTGGTTTCTCACTTTTAGAAAGCTTAGTTTGCATCACCATTATTCTTATTGTTAGCGCGTTGACGCTACCATTTCTTAGTTCGTCGTTACGCGCTAACAATGCTGAATTTAAGTTAGAGGCATTAAGGCGTGCAATTAACTTTGCTCGTATTAAAGCTGTTGCTAATGATGCGACTGTCACACTTTGCCCCTTAAACAAAGACCGTTGCGACAAACGTGATTGGCATAAGTCTATTACGATATTTGTAGACTATTACCCTGTAGGTATTTTTACAGGTAAAGACGTTAAGTTAAGTGTATTTGACTCAACAGCGCGTGGAGATACATTAGTTTATCCTCGCCATGCTGTGGTATTTCGCCGTTTTGGCCACCTTGCAGGGTTATATAATGGTACGTTTATTTACTGCAATAGTAGCAATACATCAGGACTTGCACTATCAGTTAGTTACACTGGACGTAGTACACTTAAAGATACTGAGAAGTGTAATCAATGAGGGAGTGACATCTCCCTCATGATGTGTGCTTATCGCTCCCAACAACGATCAATTTGGGCTTGCCCTACTACGCCAGCTACGCCACGCACACCAAGCTCGTCAATTGTTAGTGCTGGACATTCTTGGTCTCCTCTTACTGGGCCCGCAGTTGCAGTTGCAACAACCCTGAACGTATCTACAGTGACATTTTGTAAGGTAATAACAAAGTAACCATTACCTGTTTCCCGAGGTACTCCTATTGCACCTAAATCATTGGAGTAGCGACGATTATCAACAAAAAACTGTTCTTGCTTATTTGCTGCATCGAGCAACACAGCCATCGCCTCAGCACGTGCACCTCGTCTGACGTAGTCAGTATAATTAGGGTACGCTATAGCTGACATGATGCTAATTATTACCACCACTATCATGACTTCGATTAACGTAAAGCCCCGACGATTATGAGGTAGCCCGTTAATTTTTCTCATCACTTTCTTCCCGTTTATAGATGTAAAGCTGCCTAGTTCTTATTCCTGTACTTTTACTTTTAAAAATTTCGATTAAACCATTTTCTCCGACGACAGGAACCGGCTCACTCGGAATACTTGGTGGCGCAAATGGCGTACTTGCATCAGGACCGGCTTCAATACCAGGACCTGGGATATAAACCACGTTTTCTCTCACGATCATGGTCGGTGTATCAGGTAAGTCTTGTGATGTAATATAGGTTTTACCTGTTCCATAATGAAGATGAAACATATAAAGCTGTCCTTTACCACCTGTCAATGTGCACTGTTGTGTTGTCTGATCAGCTGGCGTAAAGGAAGTATAATATGCAACTCCACCAATAACTGTTGTCGCAGCTAAGGACTTTTCGCCGCCGGATAGCTGATATTTCCAACCTTTAAATTTACTAAGCTCTACCTCTAGGTTGATAAATGTATTTAGATCGCTAACAGCATTACCAAATGGGTCGTTTTTCATTTCCATTAACTCTTCAACCACAATGGGTTCGGGAATATCATTAACGAACGACTGTGTTTTGGTGTGTATATCTCGGATCATAAATAAATAGTCAGTCACACTTGAATCTGTTGGTTTGGAACGGTTGCCACTACCAATGACAATAGCGTCAAATGGCGTGTCTTTCCTATCGATTCGAGTATCATTAACATTGTCTCTGTTCACTGTCTTTGTGACTTGGCTATAGAATGTCCTTGCCACAGTCGGGCGATAGAAAAAACGCCTATCTTGATCAGCTGCGGAGCTGCCTAAACGGGCAAGCTCAAAGTGTGTCCAAGGCTCGTCGCTATCATTGGGATTTGGACCAGGAATATCAATTCTCCAAATACTACCTGCGGTGTCGGCCAAATATATTCTGTCAACAAAGCCATCATAATCAGAGTCAGTCAGTGTTGGCTCCGCTACGATACTATGCTTTCCTTTAAAAGCATCACCTGTTAGTGACCAAACAATATCAGCATTGCTAGACATAATATCAACCATGTAAAGCCCTACGCCCTTATTGTCTTTATCTTCTGATCTCGAGACATTATCTTTATTCGTGTTATAACCCGCGGCGAATATTAATACAGGCCTTTCTTTTTGTTTTTCAATAAAAGAAACAACCGGCTTCGACCACGTTTGCCCTAGGTGATTAAACTTGGTCTTGTCACCAGAAATAGGCCCACCCCACAATAATTTAGGCGAATCAGGGTCGGTAATATCAAAGCCATAATACTCATTCCCGCCGCGTCGCAAACCAACAAACGCCCAGACTTTATCACCATTATCTACTTTGTGGTTCTTATTTAGGTCATGAAAATAAGTCGTAATTGGACCATCGACCCCATAAATTTTTGTTTCTGGTTTTTGTGTCTTAACTGAGTTTAAGACTGGCAGCAGCTCTCCAGGAATAAACGCCCAGCTCTCACTAACACTATTACCACTGTCTTTAAACATATGCAGCATACCAGCATTCGTACCGACGAGAATACGGACGTCTCCATTACCATAGTCAACCGTAGCAGGCTTTGAGTGAAGTGGATCGGCGAAAATATCCGCTCTTCTTTCTGAGCGGTTACTGTCGCCATCATCATCGTCAACATCTTGACCCATCGCCCAATCAAAAACTTCTTGTAATTGGCCCTCACTTGCCCCACTCATCTCCATAGCTGAAGCTAAACTAGCATGATCTCCGTAGGTATTTTTACCATTAGTATAGGTAAAACTAACCAGTGCACTGCCACCAAAATCAGATAGTACTTTTCTGCTGATCTGATTTTGAAGCGCGTAATTTACTCCGCCTTTTTCTATATTGTTACCATCTTTTGAGCCTGGTTCAGACCAGTAGGTTGTAACGTTAGTTGAAATGGCTCCTTTGCTGTCAATTGCTGACGTTTTCTCTTGGCCAATTATCTTCTTATTCTCGAACTTTAGCTTTTTTAAGTTACCACGCCAGCGTGTATGAGTTTCAGGCTTGAACAAAGTATAATAAAGCGCATCACCAGTTTGCGTTTGATCTTCTGCATTAGCAGAAACGGTTGGCGAGCTGAAGCTAGCGCTAATGTTACGAATGTTGGTGATGGTAGTTTTTAGTACGTCTGATAACTCATTTGCGCTATTAGCATGTAGGTATTGTCCACCGCCCTGCTCTGCGGTTTCAGCAAGTAAATCCTTACCTAGCTCTGACATCCCATTACCAAATCCAATGGTAAATACACGTGCAAAATCATGTTCATCTGGGGTAGTCGGATATAAGTCAACCTTTACCTGCGAAGTACCACGCATGGCTTTTGCTAATGCTGGTAAGTAGTTTCTGGTAACGCCAGAGCCTGCATTTACATCAAAATAATCCGGATATGCGCCATACACAGAATAATACTCATTGACTATGCTATTATTCGAGTCGGTATCACTAGTTGGATCGCCATCTGTCATCAAGATCAAATTTACAGATGTATCACAGCGCTCTTCTGCACCAGGCTGACGCTTAAATGCAGAAATGTAATCACCACCACTTTCAATACTTCTATCTCGGTCATAGCCACCATTCTCTCCCCAATATACATCTCCGCCTTTTAAGTAGTTATAAAGCTCCCACAGCGTTTCTGATAGCGGAGTTGACCCCGATGCTGGCAAGGCGTTTATTTTATCTACAATATCAGACTGGCTGCTGCCAATGCCATTTAAAATATATCCACCACTTGATGAATACAGACGAGATAAGCCAAATTGAATGTCATCATTCTTAGTTACTAAGTTACGCATGGCGTCTTTAGCAACCTTTAAACGGCTATCGGCACAACCTTGAACAGCTTGGTTATATTGGTTAGCTTGGTAGCAATTACTACCGTTAAAGCACTCGGCCTCTCGATAGCCATACCGCCAGCGTCCTCGATACCTGTAGGAGTAGCGTTCATAGCAGGTTTTACCATTTTGTGAATCCCAAGCCATACTGCCTGAGGTATCAAAAAGCATCAAAACTCTCGGCTGCTCCCGAGTTGACACATTGTGTTTAACATAAAGTTCTATATCTTCCGCTTTTGCAGTCTGTAGCACTATTGCTATAACGGTAATAACATAAAAGAGCTTATTCATAGTCTGTACTCGAGAAATACTAGTTAGAAACACTGACAATTTCTTGGCCGATTCCCATCACAATTGTGACATTGTGACGACCCTTATCACCATACTCCACTGTGGCCTCTACCTCTGTCATGTTGCAAACAAAGCCTGCGGTATAATCAAATTGGCGTGGGCAAAATAGTTCCAGCTCACCATTATTTAAATTCGTCACCGTAGCTTGAAGACCGCCAGGAGTCTGTACTGTTGCACCATCATCAGCGAGCTGCTGCCGTGAACGTAAAAAGACGTTGTCTGCCGCCCTTTGTTCTTGCCTGATCAGACGCTGCATTTCACCAAATAACAGGCTTTCAGCTTCTTCTCGCTCCATCACCGCATGTGTCATTTTAATATCCAGTGTACTGGTGCTCATCAGTGTCACCGCTATCGCCATCACAGCCACAACCATTACCATGGCCATGATCAAAACTACTCCTCGCTGTCTTACATTTCCCACGATGAGCCTCCCATGTTGTACATTGAAATAGTGGTTGAGAATACGGTGCGACGAATAGCGTCGGTGTAGGTCAGCTCACGTCTATTTGGGTCATTTCCTAAAGTGTATGTTCGTGCCTGTACGCCAAAGTCAGGATCTGGTTGCAATACCCTAACCAATACAAAAAGCTGTAACGACAAAATACCGCGGGTGCCTTCCCAATCGGTTTCAGACATATTGGCTGTGTGTCGATACCTATCAACGCGACCGTCATAGTCAGTATCGAGTCCGAAAACAAAGCGGATTTGTTCAACCCCCTCAATGACCAACTCATCACTCATTCCGCCATTGACGAGCAAACGTTGTCGCCTTAACACCGGAATGGTAAGGGTGCGATTATTGATCACTTGCTGTTCTTCACTGACATAATAAACGTGGTGACTGTATGGCCATAACGTCGCGTTGACACTTGGCATATTAGCGATATTACCCCCAGCAATAAATTCAGCTTGCTCTTGCTGAGCAATAAAGTAATACCTTGTGTCTCGGATCGCCGCCATGTCAGGGACAAGCCCTACTGTTGTGACCGGGTTTCCTTCCAGAAATTTTACTTGTAGTACTTCTGATTGCGGTCTTGCAGATGTGACACAGCCGAGCGCTGTAGCATTAGTCGTAAATGTGGCCCAAATTGGTCTAAAGTTAGCTGGTTGGTTGTTCGGAAAACTGCCATTGTTAATCCCACCAGAACAGTCATTACCAGGGTTTGCTGGCGCACTTTGGTTATCCAGTGTAAACCCTTTGTCGTAAAACGTGCCCCAAAAACCAACTTGTTCAATATCACGACGCATAATTGACAACGCTAAACGCCCTTTTTCCTGAAGCTCTCCGATTTGCATGGTATCGCTTGTCGTGGCTTTCATTCCAACATAGGTGGAAATAACGCCACCTAAAAGCATGGCACCAATAAACATAGCTATCATGATTTCTAGCAAAGTAAAGCCAAGTATTTTTCTCACGGCTCACTCCTAATGAGTACAAATGTCTGCATTACAACCGCCCTGCGCCTATCGTCAGCCACACCACAATCACCTGCGGGGTTATTCTCTAGCGCTGTCATCGCTTGGCGACCGCGCCATGTTACGATAACCTGTACATTGATCCCCGAGGCGTCCGCCCCTGTCGTTGGATTAATACATACAACTGCATTATCCAATGCGCCTGTGTTTTCTCGCGCTCTAATCGCTCGACGCCAATTCGCAATATCCGTCTGTGCAATGGCTGCGGCATTACAAAAGTTGTTATAACATGCCGTTGTGTCTTGTACCGCCTCAGTACTATTAAAATCAACATTGTATAAAGTAGCGATATTCGTTGCATCGTTACTACGAATACGGTGCATAATGTCACTGGCCAACTCAACTGCCGCCGCTCTTTGCATTGAGTCAAAGCTTGCTTGTTTTGCTTTTGCTTGCAGCGCCACCGCGCCTAATAACCCAAAGCTCAGAATCATAAAGGCAATGAGCACTTCTAACAGAGTGAAGCCTTGCTGCCTGTATTTTATCCTCATAGTGGAACCAGAATATTATTATCCTAGGTTCAGTGTAAACAGGAGGATCTGAAACTCAACGTGAAATGGTCTGAAAGGTTTATTTAGCCGATGAACGGTTTATTACAGTAGCGCTTTTAATTGGGAATAAGCTCTTCGACTCACTTCGTATCGTGCAGATAACGACTTTAAACCAACAAAGTGCTTGTGTCCCTGCGACTCCAATACAGCGATATCATTACGATTGACAAGCGTGCTTCGGTGGATTTGTACAAAGTGTGTGGGGAATTTATCCATCAATGCTTTGAGTGATATATCGACAAGTGCATCTGTCCCTGACTTTAACGTAATACGAGTATATTTATCATCTGCTTGTGCCACAAGCACATCGGCTAATTGCACATGACGAAGCTCATTTCCGACATGATAGCTAATCGTTTCTACTTCTGGGAAAATAGTCATCAATAAAGCCATCAACTTATCTTCGCGCAGCGGTTTCACCAAATAGCCATTAGCATGCAAATCAAATGCCTCAAGTGCATATTCTGGGTGTGCTGTTAAAAAAACAATTTTTATCCGAGGAAACCGCTGTCTAAGTTCAGTGGCAAACGTCAGACCGGACTCTCCTGGCATAGAAATATCTAAAAAAATAAGTGTGACCGCCGTTTCATCAAGTACTGGTCTAGCACTTGCTGAGTTATTCGCTTCACCCACACAGACAAATCGCAACTGTTTGTCCATCAATCGTCTAATGCGAGCTCTTGCGAGTGGTTCATCATCCACAATGAGGTAAGGTATTAACGTATTCATAACGGTATACAAATAGAAACGGTAAAGCTATCTTCACTGGCATTAACCTCAAAATCAACAGACGGTTCATAATATAGCGCCAAACGACGCTGGATATTACTCAGACCAATGCCATGACCTTGGTGAGTAGGTTGTAATGTTGGATTGTAGGAGTTGGCAATCACTATCGTCAATATGCGCCCAGCTCGATGGATAGAAATTTTAATATCTGCACCAATGGGGTTTGGCTCAACAGCATGGCTTACTGCATTTTCTACGAGCGGCTGCAAAATTAGTGCAGGGATACGCTCATCTCCTATGATATTTTCTAGTATCCAGTCATCCCTCAAGCGCTCAGCAAACCGCCAGCGTTCTAGATCCAGATACGCTTTACACATTTGAATTTCATCGTCTAAACGTACAACACTTTGGGTTGACATCGCTGCACGGGATAAATCAGCTAGTGCTAGCGCTGATTTTTCTGCATTGCTCGGATCCAGATGTATCAACTCAGCAACCGTATTTAACGTATTATATAGAAAGTGCGGTCGGATCCTTGCCTGCAATGCTTCTAGTTCAGCCCGAGATAATGCTTCTACCTTGCGGATGTTGTCTGTAAAAATTGCGAGAAAGTGAGCAAAGATAGTCATAATGCACAAACACATTGCAATGTTCCGCCAAAGGTTGATCTCAACTTTGGCTTCATCAATCCATCCAAGTAGCGTAAATAAGTAAGGAAAGAACCAACTGGTGAGCGCCGTTGCCATCACAAACACTAAGATAAGTATGCCTGCTTCAACAAGATCAGAGCGAGTTTCTACGAAGCGACGTATCACTACTAAGATAGTAAGAGATAAAAAGCTCGTGAAGTGAATAAATAAGCTAACAAGACCCAAACTCTGCCAAAATGGTCCTGAAATGATCAAAGAGTATAAAAAAGCAAAGAGCTGCGAGGCAACTAGTAAAGCCAGTATGCCTCGTTCTGATAATAGTGCTGACAACAACCTAATTCTCGGTGTCATCGCCCTATCCTGCTATCTCAGCTCGACAGGAACTGCAAAGACAACATTTTCTTCTTGCCCTGGATTTTCAACAACGGTTTTACCGCCAAGTTCCTGAAGCCGAGTTATAACTTGCTGTACTAATACTTCAGGTGCCGATGCTCCTGCTGTCACACCAACTTTTTCGACATTTGATAACCATGACTCATCGATGGAAGAGGCGTCGTCAATCAAAAAAGATTTAGTGCCCATTTTATCCGACAACTCTCTCAAGCGATTCGAGTTTGAGCTGTTTTTAGCACCAACAACAAGAAGTAAATCAACTTTGTCTGCCAAGTCACGTACCGCATCTTGACGATTCTGGGTCGCATAACAAATGTCATCTTTACGCGGGCCACTTATGTTTGGGAACTTCTCTCGCAGAGCGTCTATAACGTCAGCTGTATCATCGACAGAGAGTGTCGTTTGGCTACAATAAAACACGTTATTGGCATCTTTAACTTCAAGCACCGCTACGTCTTCGGGTGTCTCAACAAGATAGATACCACCATTAGGGTTGTCATATTGCCCCATCGTCCCCTCAACTTCAGGGTGACCATGATGTCCAATCAGCACACATTCAGTGCCTCTTCGACTAGCGCGAGTTACTTCCATATGCACTTTGGTCACTAACGGGCAAGTAGCGTCAAACACTTTCAGCTCTCTGCGCTTTGCTTCGTTACGGACTTGCTGAGAAACACCGTGTGCACTAAAAATGACGATACTGTCATCGGGTACCTCATCCAGCTCTTCAACAAACACGGCTCCACGAGATTTTAAACCATCCACCACGTACTTGTTGTGCACAACTTCATGACGGACGTAGATGGGCGCAGTAAAAATGTCGAGCGCACGCTCAACAATACTGATGGCTCTATCAACGCCAGCACAAAATCCTCTTGGGTTTGCGAGCAAGATTTCCATTAATTGCTTACCTCTAGGATTTCAACTTCAAATGTCACTTTTTGACCCGCAAGCGGGTGGTTGAAATCCACCGTTACCGAATCACCAGCAACTTCTCGGATCAACCCAGGTAGATCAGTACCATCAGGTTGAGTAAAGGCAATAATACTACCAACCTGAGCCGGTGTATCTGCACCAAATTTACTTCTATCAACGTAGTAAATATTGTCAGGGTTTGGTTGCCCAAACGCATCTTCTGGCTCAAGCTCAAACGACTTTTCATCGCCTGCTTTTAGTCCCAGTAAGCATTTTTCGAAGTTTTCAGTTAAGCTGCCATCGCCCATAAAAAGCTTGGCTGGTTTGTTATGGACCTTAGTCGAGTCGGCCGCTGAACCATCTTCTAACTTTATTGAGAAGTGAAACAAAACCTCTGATTTTGCTCCAATCACTTGTTCATTCACGATTGTTTCTCCTGTGGTTTATCGCCACTGGTAAAGGCATCAAAAATAAGCAGTGCTGCACCACCAACAATTGCCATGTCCGCAACATTAAATGCCGGATAATGCCAATCCTGATAATAAAAGTGCAAAAAGTCGATCACATACCCGTGGATGATCCGGTCGTATAAATTGCCAACTGCCCCTCCGAGTACGAGTGAATATGCAAGACCTAACTGCCAATTCGAAGCCGGAAGTTTGCGCAGCCAAAATACTAATAACGTACTAATGGCAATAGCAATACCACTTAAAAAATAGCGCTGCCAACCACCCGCATCACTTAAAAAGCTAAATGCAGCCCCATAATTGTGCATATAGGTTAAATTGAAGATAGGTAGGATATCGATGGACTCATAGAGATCCATTTCGGTCATTACCAGTGCTTTGGTGAAGTAGTCTACTGCAAAAAGCAGTAGACTAAGCCACAACCACACTAGACCACTTTTCTGTGTAGTTTGTGTCACATTTGACTCCTAGGCAAATTGGCGTTGCTCGCCATCACCTTCAACATTACTGATACAGCGACCACAAATATCAGGGTATTGTGAGTCACTACCGACATCATCAGTATAATGCCAACAACGGTCACACTTTTTAGCTTCTGTTGCAGTAACGCTGATAAACAAACCATCTATTTCTGTTGAGATAGCATGTTCAGGCTGGCTATTCACCACCTCTACCACTGCTTTTGAAGTCAATAGTACAAAGCGCAGTTCATCACCGATAGCATTTAATTGCTCAGCTAAATCACCACCCGTGTACAGCGTTACTTCAGCTTGTAAAGTCGCACCAATAACTTCTTCTTTACGCGCATTTTCAAGTACACGGTTCACTTCGTCACGTACTGCCAGTAAGTTCTGCCAGTATTCGTTATTTAGTGACCCTTCTGTTGCACCTTCAATTGCATCATACCAAGTATCAGTAAATACGAACTTTCCACGTTCACCCGGTAAAACTTCCCAGATTTCTTGTGCGGTAAAGCTCATGATCGGCGCCATCCAACGTGTCATCGCCTCAGCGATATGATAAAGCGCTGACTGACAAGAACGACGAGCGTGGCTATCACTTTTCGCGGTGTATTGACGATCTTTAATTACGTCAAGATAGAAAGAGCCAAGCTCACCAGTACAGAAGTTCATAAGCTTTTGTGTAACTTGCAACATCTGATACTTGTCATAGGCTGCTTTGATCTCAGTTTGTAGTTGTGCTGCACGCGCTACAATCCAGCGGTCTAGCTCAACCATATCTTCTATCGCTACTAAGTCAGTTTTTGGATCAAAACCGCTTAGGTTAGCAAGCAAATAACGACTTGTATTACGAATACGGCGATAACGATCCGCTGAGCGCTTAAAAATTTCGTCAGATACCGTCATCTCAGCAGTATAATCTGTTGACGCAACCCACAGGCGCAGAATATCTGCTCCCAGTTTATTCATAATATCTTGCGGTGAAATCACATTGCCCAATGACTTAGACATCTTGTGACCTTTTTCGTCTACCGTAAAGCCATGCGTTAGCACTTGCTTATATGGCGCATGACCGTTGATAGCAACAGAAGTCATCATTGATGACATAAACCAGCCACGGTGTTGGTCAGAACCTTCTAGATACAGATCAGCAGGACCGCTTAACTCCTCGCGGGCATCTACTACACAAGCGTGTGTTACACCAGAATCAAACCAAACATCGAGTGTATCTTGTACTTTAACGTATTGCTGCGCATCTGCATCGCTCAGTAAAGTTGTCGGCTCAAGGTCATACCAAGCCTGAATACCTTTCTCATCTACTAACTTGGCAACGGCTTCAATTAAGCTTTCTGTATCTGGGTGCAGGCTACCTGTGTCTTTGTCAACAAATAGCGCGATTGGTACACCCCAAGTACGTTGACGAGAAATACACCAATCTGGGCGACCTTCAACCATGTTTGCAATGCGGCTTTCACCCCACTCTGGTAACCATTCGGTCTTTTTGATTTCATTCAGTGAATCTGTGCGTAAGTTCGCTTGATCCATACTCACAAACCACTGCGGCGTCGCACGGAAAATAATAGGAGTCTTGTGGCGCCAGCAATGCGGGTAGCTATGCGTCAGTGCCTTATGGCGGAACAGCACACCTTTTTCGTTCAACAGTTCGATAATGCTGTCATTCGCTTTAAACACGTGCTGACCTGCAAAAATTGGCGTGTCCGGTAGATAAACACCATTTGCACCAACAGGGTTTGCAACTTCAAGGCCATAAGCCTGACCTGCTACAAAGTCTTCTTGACCGTGACCAGGTGCCGTATGAACAATACCAGTACCTGAATCTGTTGTTACGTGCTCACCTAAAATCACTGGAACATCAAAGTCCAAGAATGGGTGTACAACACGAAGATTTTCAAGTGCTGCGCCTTTTGCATACCCTAATACATGGAAGTGCTTAAAGCCAAAACGGTCTACTGCATCTTTGACTAATTCAGAGCCAAGTACAATTCGCTGCTCTTGACCTTCATCTTCGATTTGTACCAACGCATATTCTAGTGCACCATGTACCGCTACAGCGCGGTTTGCAGGCAATGTCCAAGGTGTTGTAGTCCAGATTGCAGTACTTACTTCGCCTTTGCCCTCATGGCCATCGGTCAAGCTAAACACGTCGACAATTGCTGCTTGGTCTGCAAATACAAATTTTACGTCGATAGCTGGAGATTGCTTATCTTGATATTCAACTTCCGCTTCAGCAAGTGCCGAGCCACAGTCTGTACACCAATGAACTGGTTTTGCACCTTTGTGTAGGTGGCCATTTTTGATAATACGACCAAGTACACGAATAGCATTGGCTTCAAAATCAAAATTCATGGTTAAGTATGGTTTGTCCCAGTCACCCAAAACACCAAGACGCTTAAAGTCTACCTTTTGACCTTCAACTTGCTTTTTAGCATAGTCACGGCATTTTTCGCGAAACTCAGCAACTGATACTTTTTTGCCTGGCTTGCCAACTTTCTTTTCAACTTGTAGCTCAATGGGTAGACCATGACAGTCCCAACCTGGCACGTAGGGTGCGTCAAAATCTGAAAGCGTTTTTGACTTAATAATAATATCTTTTAGGATTTTATTTACTGAGTGACCTAGGTGAATATTACCATTTGCATACGGAGGACCGTCATGCAAAATAAATGGCTTTTTACCTTTTTTCGCAATGCGAATTTGACCGTATAAGTCTTCTTCATACCATTTTTTCAGCATCTTTGGTTCGCGTTGCGCCAAATTACCACGCATCGGAAACTCAGTTTCCGGTAGATTTAAAGTATGTTTGTAGTCGCTCATTTATCCTACTTTCCGTATCGGCTACGTTAAAGAAAAACACTGTTTTGCATGACTAACATCTCGGCTGATTTGCTCTGTTAGTTGCGACAATGTTTCGAATTTTTGCTCATCGCGAAGCTTTTCAATCAGCTCCACCTTCATAAATTGACCGTAGATGGTCTCATTAAAATTAAATAGATGCACCTCTAAGAGGGCTTTAGTGCCATTTAACGTTGGTTTAGTACCCACATTAGCTACACCATAATGTGTTTTTTGATTTACCGTTGCAATTACCGCATATACCCCACATACGGGACTGACCTGGCGTTTCAAGGCGATATTTGCAGTACGAAACCCAAGCTCTCTACCCTTTTTCCACCCATGGATAACACGACCAGAGATAGCGTAAGTATGACCCAGCATTTCATGTGCTTGGTTTAAGTCTCCCTGTGCCAGTGCGCTACGGATTAAGGTACTACTCACTCGGCAGTTTTGTTTACGAAAGCTTGCCGTATCCTTAACGTGCATACCAAGTGGTTCACCCACCCGCTTTAGCATCGAAAAATCTCCGGCTCGTTCACGGCCAAAACGAAAGTCGTCGCCAATAGTCAAGGCACGAGTACCGAGCTTAGCTATCAACACATCCCTAATAAATTGCTCGGCATCTTGTGATGCAAACTTATGATTAAAGTTCACACATATCACCCGTTCTATTCCCAATTTTTGCAATAAAACGAGTTTGTCACGCAGTCGAGTTAATCTTGCCGGCGCTTTATCTTTTGCAAAAAACTCCAAAGGTTGTGGTTCAAATAACATCACAGTGCTTGGTAGTTGGTAGTGTTTTGCATCGCTAATCAGCCCTTTCAAAACTTCTACATGTCCCAGGTGAACCCCATCAAAGTTTCCAATCGTCAACACACAACCAAAGTGATGTGGTCGAATATTATGGATCCCTCGGATTAGTTGCATAGTGCCGTGCCTTTGTGCAGCAAATATCAAAGAGCTCGATTATACCCAAGTTGCTTAAAAATGCGAATCAAGCATCACGGATTGTGTTGAATCTTACCCCTAGCATAAATAGTAGACTGAAATAGCTCACTATCGCGACCGTTAATAAACCACAAAGTAATAAAATTTGATCTATGAGTCCCCATGCTAGCCAATCAAATTGTATTGCCAAACTATATACAGAGATAGCCATAGCCACCGCCGATACAAAGCATTTTGCCGCAAAAGTTAATGAGAACCCACTTACCTTATACACCCCTTGACAAGATAAATGTCGATATAACAAAAACGCGTTGCAAGATGCAGATAAAGAAGTCGCAAGAGCTAAGCCAAGGTAACCAATAAATGGTGCCAACATCAGATTAAATACCATATTGAGCGCCATTGCGATAATCCCAATACGAACCGGTGTTTTGATGTCCTGCCTTGCATAAAAGCCTGGAGCTAAAACCTTAATTAACATAAAGCTAAGTAAGCCAACTGAATATGCTGCGACCCCCATGCTAACTTTATTAATGTTGTCTGCATCTTGCGATACGAACTCACCGTGACCAAATAAAACCGAGATGATAAGTGGGCTTATAACCATTAAACCAAGCATGGCAGGCAACCCCAAAAAGATCACAAAACGCACTCCCCAATCAAGAGTTTTTTGAAAGTCGGAGCCTTTGTCACCCGCATGCAGCTTAGAAAGTGCCGGTAAAATAACGGTAGCAATACCAACACCGAAAAGCCCAAGTGGGAACTCAATCAGTCTGTCCGAATAGTACAGCCATGCAATAGAGCCTGTAACTAAAAACGAGGCAATCATAGTGTCTAATAATAAGTTAATTTGACTCACCGACACGCCAAATAATGCAGGTATCATTACGTCCTCACTTTTGTCACCTCAGGACTTTGCCAAGCAAACCGCGGACGGCTTAAGACACCAAGCTTTAGCAAAAATGGGAGTTGAAAAAGTAGCTGTACAATACCACCAATAAATACACCTAAAGCCAGTGCATACGCGCCTTGCTCAAATTTATCATGAAGGAAAATAGCGCAAGCGATAATGGTAATATTAAGTAAAACTGGAGTAAACGCCGCGGCCGCAAAGCGGTTATACACATTTAATACTGCGCCACTTAGTGCAACCAAAGAAACAAAAAATAGATAAGGAAATGTAAGTTTTAATAACGCACTTGCAAGGACAAATTTTTCAGCATCGGCTCCCTCTTGCATCCAATCTATAAACCAGCTTGTGCCAAATAATGCAGCAATGACAGGAGAGCCTATTACGCCTAAGATAGTGACACACAGTAAGACGGTTCCCAAGGTACCAGCGGCTTGTGCAACGAATAACCGTACTTTATCGTCGCCATGTTTTTCTTTGATTTCTGATAATACAGGGACAAATGCTTGAGCAAAGGCTCCTTCAGCAAATAATCTACGTAAAAAGTTAGGAATACGGTTGGCGAATAAAAAGACATCGGCGGCCAACCCTGCGCCCAGTAAATTTGCTACCACAGCATCGCGCACCAGACCGAGCACACGCGAAATCATTGTCATCGCGCTGACAATCATACCTGATTTAAATAACCCTTTTATCACCTTAACTCCTAAATTCAGCGATTAGCAGCAAATTATGCCACAGTCGTTGTGCATTTAGCACTAGGCGCGCTCGGTCAGCTTTGCTACAATACGCGCCATTAACCTAAGTAAGCCTATTGCACGTTAGTGGAATATAAACTGTTTACTCTGGTTCGAACCTGAGATTTTCAAGGCACCATGCAAAGCTACGGCTTTTCATTTTTTGTGCAACTTGGGATATTACGGGTTTACTTGCCTGTGTTAGACAAAAAGCATTACCTTACAATGCCTTTTGCTTGCAGGTTAAGAATTGAGAATAGCCCAAGTCAAGTCTTGGGTGTTGAACATTAGGCCGCGCTTGTTAATTTATATTGACTTTTGCGATTAAAACAGGCATATTCCTCGGCCTTTAAATTAAGCTTATTTTAAGATTGTTAGGAGCAAACCTTGGCTAACATCAAGTCTGCAAAAAAACGCGCTATCACTAGCGAAAAGCGTCGTAAGCACAACGCAAGTCGTCGTTCAATGATGCGTACATACTTCAAAAAAGTAATCGCTGCAATTGAAGCTGGTGATAAAGAAGCTGCAACTCAAGCATTTGCTGTTGCTGCGCCTATCCTAGACCGTTACGCAACTAAAGGTCTAATCCACAAAAACAAAGCTGCTCGTCATAAGAGTCGTTTAGTTGCTAAGATTAAAGCACTTTAATTTGTTGCTGGATTGAAAAAACCGACGCTTAGTCGGTTTTTTTATATCTGTAATTCACATGTGTTTATGTCAATGAATGAATTTGGTATAACCACTACACCAATTCTAGATCTGGGTAAAACTTCTTCAACATAGCTGCGATTTTCTTAGGTGAGAATGGCTTTACAACAAACCCTTTTGCGCCACGTTCAATAGCATCTTTTACATTGTCTACCGTTGAGTGGGCGGATACCATAACCACATTGACATTCGGGTTAATCTCGTTAAGCGTCGCAATTAACTCTTTACCATCACCGTCTGGTAACTCAATATCCAAGAAGACAATATCAAAGTGCTGCTCTTCACATGACTTTACGCACTGTGTTGCTGTTGAGGCTTCACGCACATGGTCAATGCCTAAGTGCATCAAGGTTTGATGTAAAAAACTGCGAACTGTCCCTACATCATCAACAATTAAAATAGAGATACTTTGATCCATAGTCCTTTCCCGTAGGCTGTAATGTAAAAATAGGCTATTATATTTAGCATAGAAGCATTATAGAGACCTGCAACTAAAAGGCTACTTAAAGCATGGCAAAAACATCAAAAAAACAATCGCTTTTAGGCCAAGTACAGCCCAGCACCAAAAAACCAATAAAGCGCAAGGTACAAAACCATCGCACCTCACCGCAGCAGGTAGCTGCACTGAAAGCGCAACAAGCAGCAGCACTTCAAAATCAACAAAGTAGCCTAAATGAGGAAAAACCAAAACGCAAAGCAAAGTGGATAATACTTGGTGTGTTACTCGCTTTATTTATTGTTTTTCCAAAGCCAAAGTTAATTACTTATGAAAAATTAGGTCTTGTTGCAAGCAGTGTTTATTGGCCTGGGCTACCAGGGATAGATCCTGTGCTATTTGATTCAAATTTACACCCTCAGCCCGCGCTTGAGCGTAATACACTATACCTATGCCACGATTTGAAAAAACCAGACACGTGCCAAAAGTACCAAATAATCAAACAAGAAGGTTTTATTGCTGCAACCATCAAATTGATTAAAGGATAGCAATAATTATACCTTAAAAGAGGCATTTAACTTTTCAGCGATAAGATTAATTGCATCCACGCTCATTGCCACTTCCAAAAAATGGGTGCAATACCAGCAGTTGATTATTAACAGTAATCTCAATAAAACTAACGCCAACAGCGGGGAGCCAAAAAACATTTATTTTTGAAACAATAGATACTTATCGAAAAGCGCGTGCTTTAATAGTCATCGCTTCTAGTAACTCAGTTCTATCAATCAACTTTCCTGCTATCACATGTACAACCTCCCCCTCTTTTTCCAGTATGCCCTTTACTTCTAGTAGTTGGGCTCCCATATAAGCCTGTTTTTGTGCTCTTGCTGTGCCAGACCAAACAATTACATTCATATTGCCCGTTTCATCTTCCAACGTAAAAAAAGTAACTCCTTTTGCAGTTCCTGGCGATTGCTTTCCAGTGACAAGACCTACCACTGTTACTAAGGACTTATGTGTGCGGTAAAGTAATTCATTTGCTTTCACCGTACGACTGATCAATTTAGCTTGTTCAAGTTGCTTAACTGGATGGGTTCGTAGGGAAACTTTAGTGGTATTGTAATCTTCTCGAAGCTCCTCAAACTCACTGGTTTGAAAGTGATTATATTGGGGTGCAGATTCTTCAAGTTCAACAAATAGTGGCAAAGCCCTACTTTGATCTGCCAAAGACCACCTCGCGGCATAACGACTATCAACAAAGCGATGTAAAGCATCTGCTGAAATCAACTTTTCAATCGTGCTTTTCGCAATACCAACTTGTTGTAACTGTGCGATCCGATGAAACCCACTGTCAGGTCTTTGTTGTGTGATATGCTGCGCCTCAGCCTCACTTAAGCCCTTTATTAGCCTGAGCCCTAACCGAATAGCAAAAGTGTTTGTGTTATCTGCTTTCACAACTAGGTGATGATAGTCTGAGTGGTTTATACAGATAGGTAGAATAGTCACATTATGTCTAGCGGCATCTTGCAACAGCTGTGAAGCCGAATAAAACCCCATTGGTAAGCTATTAAGTAACGCAGTATAAAACATGGCTGGGTAATAGTATTTCAACCATGCAGAGGCATAAGCCAGCACAGCAAAAGAGGCTGAGTGGCTTTCAGGAAAACCATACTCACCAAAGCCACAGATCTGCTCAAAAATACGCTCAGCAAACTGTGCTTCATAGCCCCGCTCCAACATGCCTCGAATGAGCTTTTCTTTAAACTGCATCAGCTCTCCGGTTTTTTTCCATGACGCCATGGCTCGGCGTAGGCTATCTGCTTCTCCTCCCGTGAATCCAGCTGCAACCATAGCCAGTTTTATCACTTGTTCTTGGAAGATGGGAACCCCCATGGTTCTCTCTAATACCGATTTAACCGCTTCAGATGGATAGCTTACCTGCTCTTCTCCCTCTCGGCGCTTTAAAAATGGATGAACCATATCACCTTGAATAGGTCCTGGCCGTACGATTGCAATTTGAATCACCAAATCATAATAGCAAGCAGGCTTGAGCCTTGGTAGCATACTCATTTGAGCGCGTGACTCCACTTGGAATACCCCGATACTATCGCCTTTTTGCAGCATCTTGTAAACCAAAGGGTCGTCTTGCATACGCGTTAATTGGGCTAAATCCAAGCTTTTATCTGTATGTTGAGCTATATAACCAAAGCACTTACGTATTGCGCTTAACATTCCCAACGCAAGTACATCCACTTTAAGCAGCTTTAGTGTTTCTAAGTCATCTTTATCCCATTGAATAATCGTGCGCTCGGGCATGGCTGCATTTTCTGTGGGAACTAGCTCATGCAGCGGCTTTGTGAGATCACAAAGCCGCCAACATGCTGTGATAAGTGCCTTGGAAAACCAATAATTTCATTTACAAGTTGAATAAAATGCTGTCCCTTTAGCGAACTTGGTTCAAAACCAAGCTCAACCAACTGCGCTTGCCAATTAAGCCCTTTATCACGCCTATTCAAGTGCTTAATAAAGTACTCTATTTGCGCCATCTCAATGCCTAGAGCCTTACCGACATCACGCATTGCACTTTTTAAACGATATGTGATCACCGTTGCAGCAAGCGCAGCCCGTTTGCGGCCATACTTATTGTAAATATACTGAATAACTTCTTCGCGGCGTTGATGTTCAAAGTCCACATCAATATCCGGCGGCTCATTGCGCTCTTTACTGATGAAACGTTCAAATAGCACGCCCACTTGTCTAGGATCGACTGCGGTAATTTCCAAACAATAACAAACGACAGAATTTGCCGCTGATCCGCGTCCTTGATACAGGATGTCATGTTGCTTGGCATACATCACAATATCGTGAATAGTAATAAAGAAAAATGGATAGTTTAGCGCTTCAATTAGTGCCAACTCTTTTTCTATTGTCGCGGCAATTTCTGGCGGCACACCATCTGGAAAACGAGTTTTTTTACCTTTTTCAACCAGTGAACGTAAGTAAGCCATAGGTGTTAACCCTTGAGGCACAAGCTCTTGAGGATATTGATACGCTAAATTGGATAAATTAAAATCACATTGCCTAGCAATATGCTCACTCTCTTCAAGTAAGCTAAGTGCATATAGCTTTTTGAGCTTGGGAATAGGCCTAAGCGCAAACTCAGCATTGCTGATCATAAACTCAGGAATATCACTGATCACACGATTCAAGCGGATAGCGGTGAGCGTATGCTGTAGCGCCAGTCTGGATGGACAGTGCATTAATACCCCACCAACTGCACATAGAGGTATATGATAGGCTTTTGCAAGTTTGATACAATGCGCAAAATAACGGTCGTCTTCTACAGCTAATTTGCGCTGATAAGCAATCCATACTCTGTCGTGATGATATTTACAAAGCCACTGTACTGATTGAGTATCTTGGACATTGCCTTGTGGTAGCCACAATAGTAAAACATGTTTAAGGGACATAATATCCCATTCACTCAGTTGATAAGCGCCCTTTTCACTGCGTCTACGAGCGTTGCTAATCACTCTACATAGTTCAGAATAAGCAAGTTGATTTGGACAAATCGCAACAAACTTAATGTTCTGGTATTTTAATAGGCTCCCTATAATAAGCTTTATCTTGAGCTTATGCTCTTGTATATAGGCGTGAGCACGAACAATACCCGCTAATGAACACTCATCGGTAATAGCAATAGCACTGTAACCTAAAAAGTCCGCTTGTTTTACCAGCTCTTCTGGTCGTGAAGCTCCGGTTAAAAACGAAAAATTACTCTGGCAAAATAGCTCTGCATACGACATTAACTAAACACCCCATGGATATACCATTGATTACTTTGCTCGCGAAATACCCATAAATGCTGGTCTTGTTGGTTTTGCACAATAAAATAATCACGTTGAACTGGCTCACCATCCCACCATCCGGATACTATTCGCTCAGGGCCTGAGATGACTCTGACTTTTTCACATAAAGGCCGTGGCTCAGACAACAAAATAGTCGGCCTTGGTGGAGTTTGAATATTGCTAATATCAGGTGTACGACTATACGTACTGGCTTTCTCGGGGCGAGGATCTCCCGTTAATTTTAGGTGCTGCACAGCTTGATCACCAAGTTTTGTACATAAGATAGATAATAACCCCTGCTGGGATATCGCACTTTGTTGGGCTGAAAATAAATCCTGCACCGTAGCATGTTGTGTTTCTAGTTCATCGACTTTTAACGATACGCTTTGCACTGGGGCCTCGAGCGTAATAGACTCCAGTTTTAGATCTAGCAGTCGTCGCCAATATGATATTCGATATTCGGGCTCAGCACTGTGTAACGTGACCTCCAAAGCGTTTTTGTCTCTCAGCACAAATGTAAAGTTGACAGCTCTGGTCACTAGACTGCGTTTTTGTAAAAACATCGATAAACGTGATAATAGATACCCTATTGGCTTATCTAGCCACGCAACCACTTCCACTTCATATAGTAAAGGGGCTGTTAGTTCGAATACCTCAGGAGGATGATAAAAAGTGGGAGCTTCTCTTAGCTTACCAAATAAGCAACCAACATAATGCACCAGCTCAGTATCAAACCGTTTTGCTAATTCAGACAGCGTAAACTGTTCCAGCTGCGCTACCGTTTTCACGCCTGTGCGCATCAGCTTATCTATCACTTTTTCTGCAAGAGTCGTGTGCTGCAACGTCACTTTACTCAACGCATAACGAGTTTGTGAGGCGGTTAATTGCAAAGTATCGTTGTGGCTCCGCGCTAATAGCTTAGCCATGGTTATTGATGCGCCAACACCATAGTGATAGCTGACCTCTAATTGACGTAGTTGCTCGGTAATCACGAGCCAATAGCAGCTCAAATCTTTGTGTAAAGACAACATGCCATCCACTTTAAGCGCAATACCATTAGGTGACTCTATCACCAAATCAGCGCTAACTTGGTACAGTGCATCTGCAATTTCAAGCAACTGTTGACGCTCTAGCTGGCTATCATATGCTAAAACATGAAGCTGCATACATAATGCGCAGACCGTACCTAATCCCATGCCAATTTTTATGTCTTTTTGCTCTGCAACAGAGTTTAATTGCACTACCTGATTCTTGCGCCCATCAATGATAACAACAGGCGAGATAAAATCAGTTGTAGTTGCTTGCTTACTTATTCCCTCCAGCTGCAGCATTGGAAAATAAAGATATATCCACATAATTAGCTCGTTAACCGCTGATCATATCCACAAGGCATGGTGATACTCTCATCTATATTCGGTAAGGTTTGCTTTTCAAGCTCCGGCCAGTAGTTTGTATTACGCAGCTTAATGGCATGCTGGGAAAAAGACCCTCTTTGCTTTTTTATCGACACCTGTAAGGCACAGGGCTTTGCCTCTAGTACCAAAGAAAGAGAAAAAGGCAAGGTACTCATGTATTGCCCTTGATGTAAAACAAATAACCGACTATCGCCAGATTGCGCAGCTAACTGCAAACGCTTCACCACAGCGATAGAAAGCGCATCCTGCCAAAGTACTACAGCACTCGATGCTCCACTTTTTAAACATTGCTCAGCAGCCCATAATGCTTCGCTATCGCTTTTTGGCTGCAATATTACAAACTCACTTAAGTCTAGTGATAAGTAATTAATTGCAGCAGCCTGCACTCGACCCGGTGGATTAATTAACACCTTTAAGCGCTTTTCTTGTGTAAAATGAGGCAGTATTAGACGCAGCTCCCCTATACCAACAGCTGTTTGAATATCTATCACACCATGCTTAGGCCAACCTCCTTGCAAAGCACTATCAAGCAAGGTAAACCCGGTACTTACCGCTTCAGGCTTACATACTCGACCACGTCCGCGCCAAAGCAAATTTTTACGCTCAAGAAGCTCTAGATAATTAGCCATAACCCACCAATACTGTTTATATATACAGTATATTTAAATCTGTAAGGTTCGCAAGTAGATCATAAAAAATCGAGATAGGGCCTCGCTCAAAAGCATAGGAGTGAATATGGGTTCAGCCAAAAACTTATGTTAATTTGTTTAGAAACATGAACTATGTTGAAGCAAAAGGTTTGCTACTTACTTGTTCTAAATAAGAAATTTTTAGCACTGTTAGGCTTGGATTTATATCTTCACATTGAGCAATGTATTAAGAAAAATTGGTATATACCACCTTTTGACATCATACAGACAAGGCGTAAAAATAGATTTTAGTATACGGTGAGCTTTTATTTAGGTTGTGAATAGATTCAATAAGAAGAGACTTTTACTTTGAATAATTAAATTTGCTTAGAGGAGACAATGCAAACTGGCGGAGTGGACGGGACTCGA
>NZ_RCSQ01000080.1:0-92702 GCF_004103255.1 Pseudoalteromonas sp. PS5 | reverse complement strand
TTTAGTTGTTCTAAATGAGAAATTTTTAACGCTGTTAGCGTCAGATTTATTCCTTCAAATTGAGCAAGTATTAAGTCAAATTGGTATAATTACCGATCAACAGCAAGGACATGTCATGACTACAGAGAGCAAAGAATTAAATAACTACAAGCTTACAAAAAGTTACTTTACAGGATCTCAAACAACACCATTAACTAATCTGACAATAGGAGAGTACTTCGACAACATTGTCGACAATCATTCACATAGAGAAGCGATTGTTGTTTCTCATCAATCAATTCGTCTGACTTATCGGCAGTATCTCGATAAGATCAATCAACTGGCCGCTAGCCTATTGGCAGTTGGCATACAACCTGGGGATAGAGTTGGTATTTGGTCTCCCAATAACCTTGAATGGAGCTTGGTACAATTTGCAACAGCCAAAATTGGCGCCATTATGGTTTGCATAAACCCCGCCTATCGACCAAGCGAGCTTGAGTATGTACTCAATAATGTAGAATGCAAGATGCTAGTGATGGCAAAATCGTTTAAGCATAGCCATTATGTCGATATGATAAGAGAGCTAGCACCAGAATCTTATGACTGTATGTTTGGTGAGCTAACCTCCAAACGTCTTCCATCTTTAAAACAAATTGTACTGATTGATGAGGATAGTGAACCTGGGTTCATGAATTTCTCAGCTCTGCTAGAGATGGCAAATGACGCCTACTACATAGAAGCAAGCGCAATCGCAGCTAACTTAAATGCAGATCAGGCAATCAATATTCAGTTTACTTCTGGCACCACAGGAAACCCAAAAGGCGCCACACTGACACATCGAAATATTCTTAATAATGGACTACTGGTTGCCAATGCCATGAAATTCACAGAGCAAGATAAGCTTTGCATTCCTGTCCCACTTTATCATTGCTTTGGCATGGTACTTGGCAACTTAGTATGTTTAAGTAAAGGCGCTTGCGCAGTATTTCCAAACGATAGCTTCGACCCGTTAAAAACACTTCAGGTTGTCGAGCAGGAGCAGTGTACTGCGCTTCATGGTGTACCAACGATGTTTATTGCTCAATTAGAGCATCCTAATTTTAGTGAATTCAATTTGTCCTCGCTGCGCACGGGCGTGATGGCAGGCTCAACTTGCCCTGAAAAAGTAATGCGCCAAGTACAAACACAAATGCACATGACTGATGTGCTAATTGGCTATGGCCAAACTGAGTGCAGCCCCATTAATAATATTACCGAGATTGACTCTCCCATCGACAAGCGCGTCCAAACTGTCGGTCGGGCCATGCCGCATACCGAAGTTAAAATTATTGATGAACTTGGACATATCGCCCCCATTGGGACGCCCGGAGAAGTATGTGCGAGAGGTTACTGTGTAATGCAAGAATATTGGCAAGACCCTGAAAAAACAGCTGCGACTATTGATGCTGATGGCTGGCTACATTCCGGCGATTTAGCGGTAATGGATGAGCAAGGGTTTGTAAGTATTGTCGGCCGTATTAAAGATATGATTATTCGCGGCGGCGAAAATATCTACCCTCGCGAAATTGAAGAGGTAATGTATCACCACCCAGACATTCAGGACGCCGCAGTATTTGGTATTCAAGATGACAGGTATGGTGAAGAGGTATGCGCCTGGGTGCAACTCAAGCCCGGCCACTACATTTCTGAAGATAATATTCGTGAATTTTTAAAAGAAAAGCTCGCTTACTTTAAAATACCAAAACATATTAGATTGGTAGATGCTTATCCCATGACTGTAACAGGGAAGCTACAGAAATTTAAAATGCGAGATCAGATGGAGCAAGAGCTACACCAAACCGCATAGCCAAAGCGTGAAATAGTCAACACCGCTGAGCTATCAATCCTCATACTAACTGCGCTGTGCTTTTAAATAACCACCTTTAGCGCAGCTAGCCTTCAAATCGCTGTTATACCAATAGCCGCTGTTGGAAGTTAATTCAACGCAGTTAGTGCTAAAACTGGCTGCTAGAAAGGCATTGGTCATCCGCAGCTCAGGTTACTTAATTAAGCTTTCTGTGCTGAGGCAAGGCAAGCTTTTTCGATAACTCCCCCCTGCTATCACCAAAATACCGATATTCGTATAGGCAGCAAAGCTGAAAATTTAGCTTATCGCCACCTAGCACTTTTAGGCTGAGTAAGGAAATCATTTAGCCTAATATTTAAAACCATGGGTTAGCTAACTTCTTTTCTGTACAGCAAGTGAGTTACCTGAGATGTAGCGAGCCAATCCCCCTACCAAGGAACCATTACGTTATTGCATCAAATTTCAGCTAAAAAGCGAACAATCAGAAATAACACCTAATACCAAACAGTAAAAACCATAAATTATTATCATTTTATTTAAACTGTATCGACATTTGTACCCAAAAGATATAAAACAGTCTTGCTAATACATACAGGAAAATAACAATATGTTTAAATTATCAACAGTAGCCAGCGTTTTGGCATTGAGCTTTACATCGGGTGCAATAGCACAAATTTCTTACCTTGAAGACACGCGTAACCAGATCAGCGTTCAAGATTATAGTTATGAGCAAAAAGCATTAGTCGCTGAGCAAGCAAAACTGCTACTTGACGGTTTATACGTAAATAAATATGCCAAGAACCTGTACTATGGTCTCTCTCCAGCAGGCCACTTAGATCCAGTGGTCGCAATTGATGAGTTAATTAACAACATGGGGAACTTGAGCTCTACTCAATTCCACCAGCAGCTGCAACAAATCTTCTTGTCACAACGAGATTTTCATTTGGACTATAACTACCCAGCACCAATGAAAAACTTTATTTCGTTTGTACCGGTTCACTTTGCCCAAACAGTCAGCGCAGACGGTAGTAAAGAAGTACGCGTAAACCGAATTTGGCAAAATTACACCGTACTTGCGCCAGAAATTGCCTCTGTATCTTTAGGTGATAAGGTTGTCGCTTACAATGGCCAGCCGATTATTGAAGCGGTAAACAATAATTTATTTAAAGGTGGCGGTGCCAACCCTGACGGCGGATTTGTTGGGGCTGTCAATACGTTAACTATCAAATCACATAACAAACACTTCCCACCACAACAAGATGCGTTAACTATTACACTTGAGTCCTATGAAACAGGTGAAACATACTCCATTAACGTGCCTTGGTTAGTATTTAATTCAAAACCCAGCGCGCCTGCCACAGCACAGGATGAAGCGGCACAATTTACTCAAAGTATTAACTATGAGTTTGCGACATTTAAAGAATTGGAAGCGGCAGCACAAGATGATACCTTTACGTTAGCTGCAAATGGTACCGCAGAGCCGACCGTGACGTGGAATAAAGTACAGGTTGACGGAGAGTCAGTAGGCTACATAAAACTCGCATCATTCTCACCTACAAACGGTGTTAACACTGCGCTCGTCGCTATTATTGATCTTTTAGATAATAAACTTAACGATACCAAAGCGCTTATCGTTGATGTTCGAAGTAACCCAGGTGGTAACATTGTATACAACGACTACTTGTTGCAGTTGTTTACACCAAAACGCGTAACGCCTTCACACGTACGTTTTATTAATACAGATGAGAATCACCACATTCTGAATAACTCGCTATTTGGCACCTTTCTTAGCGACAATTGGCGTCAAGTGTTAGCTGATGTTAAAGGTACGACTGAGCAGTATTCAGCTGCCACTTCATTTATCACCAAAGACGCTGCCAACCAAATTGGCCAAGCATACTATGGTAATGTTGGCATTTGGGCCAATGCCAACACTTATTCAGCAGGTGATATGTTTACATGTGGTATGCAGGATAACGGCATCGCGACGGTATTTGGCCAACATGAGCGCACAGGTGCTGGTGGCGCGAACGTGCTTGAACACAATGTATTTGTACAATACGTTGGTGCGCCATACCAAGCACTTCCTTATGAGCAAAGTATGCGTGTCTCATGGCGTCAATCTGTACGTCAAGGTCACCATATTAATGCACTCATTGAAGACTATGGCTGTGTCGCAGATGAACTGGTTAGCTATAACGTTGAAGACATCTTTGACGGCGACACGCAAGACTTCAACACTATCGCCCGCAAGTTGCTTGCAAAACCAACCGCTCAGGCAACAGTCGTATTTGAGTCTGATAGATTCGCACCAATTACACAGACGAATGGCCTGTATAGTTTTGACGTAACAAATACTGAATATGTAGATGTGTATATTGACGGCACAAAAGTAAAACGTATTCCTGCATTTGCTTATGGCGCACAAGCTAAAACACTGAGTTACACATTACCAGCTGATGTAACCAGCGGCACTGTGCAGTTTGTTGGATTAGATAGTGGTAAAACACGTCTATGGAATTCAACAAGATTTTTCTAATATTTTAGTTGCCACTCATTCCTAAACTCGCAGCGGGTAACCCGCTGCATTTCAGACAACTATACAGTATCTTACCCGTATGCAAATCCCACTTCCCTTAACTGGGAAAATAACTTTCACTATGAAAATTTTTCTCTGTAAATTCCTCCATAACGATTAAATTAGAAATATAAGCCAATGATAAGTATAAATTTTTAACCTGGCTTAGTTTTTGCTCCCTTCAGCGCTATATTTTACATACAAGGAAACGAGCAATGACGAAATGTCCATTAACGACCACCGCAGGTAATCCAATCGCCGATAATCAAAATAGTTTGACCGCAGGCCCTCAAGGTCCACTGCTGGTTGAGGATTACCAGTTGATCGAAAAACTGGCGCATCAAAATAGAGAGCGGATTCCAGAGCGTACCGTTCACGCTAAGGGATGGGGTGCATTTGGAACATTTACAGTAACAAACAACATAAGCCAGTATACCAAGGCAAAACTGTTTGCTGAGGTTGGCAAGCAAACCGATATTCTGATGCGCTTTTCAACGGTAGCTGGCGAAAAAGGGGCTGCGGATGCTGAGCGTGACGTAAGAGGTTTCTCGATAAAGTTTTACACTGAAGAAGGTAATTGGGATTTAGTTGGCAATAATACCCCCGTCTTTTTTGTCCGTGATCCGTATAAATTCCCAGATTTTATTCACACCCAAAAGCGTCACCCAAAAACTCACCTGCGCTCTAACACCGCGCAGTGGGACTTTTGGCCTCTGTCACCGGAAAGCCTGCATCAAGTATTAATTTTAATGTCTGACCGGGGCTTGCCAACGGATGTGAGACACATGAATGGCTATGGCTCTCACACTTTTAGTTTGATCAATGAAGAGAACCAAAGAGTTTGGGTAAAGTTCCATATGAAAACCCAGCAAGGCCACCAGTATCATACTGATGAAGAGTCTAAAACGGTAATTGGCGAAAGCAGGGAGAGCTTTCAAGAGGACTTGCTAGCGGCGATAGAACGAGGAAATTATCCGAAATGGGACATGAAAATTCAGGTGATGACTGAAGCGCAAGCAAAACAGTTCCAACACAATCCCTTTGATCTGACCAAAGTATGGCCACATCGCGACTTTCCACTCATCGATGTTGGTACACTCGAATTAAATCGCATACCAGACAATTATTTTGCTGATATAGAACAAGCCGCATTTAGTCCGTCTAATGTAGTATCTGGAATTGGATTTTCTCCGGATAAAATGTTGCAAGCACGCATTTTCTCTTATGCTGATGCGCACCGCTACCGACTCGGTACCCATTATGAGGCATTGCCTGTTAATCGCCCAAAATGCCCGGTGCATCATTACCACAAAGACGGTGCAATGCGGTTTTTTAACAATGAACCCGGTGGCAACGAAGATGCTTACTACGAGCCTAACTCAATGGGAGGCCCAAAAGGGTCCAGAGTATAAACGCCCAGCTCTTGAACTTGAGGGAATGGCAGATAGATACGACCACCGCGAAGATAATGATGACTTTTCACAGCCTCGTACTTTATATTGCCTATTTGATGATGCCCAAAAGCAGCGCTTGTACGGCAACATAGTGCGCGCGATGGCGGGTGTACCTGAACATATCATAGAACGCCAACTTGGGTTATTTAAATCTGTTCACGAAGAACTTGAAGCCGGTGTTAGAACAGCACTGGATCAATAAGGTTAGCTCCCCAATCTGAATAAAAGCTAGCACCTGAAGTGCTGGCTTTTAAAACGGCTAAATTTTTGACCAAGCTTTTTTGGTTCCAAGCGCAAAAGCGCCGCCTATGACCAAGCAAATGGAGGAGCTCACCCACCAAAATGTCATGCTGTTATCAGGGATAGTTGGCATGATAAAAACAAAGCCAACTCCTCTTATTAAGAAAATTAAACTTATTACACACAAAGCGGTTTTCATCAAAGGTAATTGCCGGACCAATTTTGCCCCTGAAAACGCATAGCATGACCAGAGCAGTAAAATTGTAGCGATAACGGCAGTGATAAGGTGTGGATAAATAAGCCCTTCCTCGGCCATAGTAGCCATTTCTTCGCCGGCACCAAAAAATCGATACCAAGATGCACCGAAGATAATGCAGCCAATGTGCGCCACTGCGGCAATCGCTGTACACACGCCGGCAAAGAGTAAAAAGTAGTTATTGGTTTGAGTTTGCGCGTTCAAGTTTATATCCCTATATGGTCAATTTGCTTGAGTATCGCTGCTCTGCCTTTGCCTGTCGATAGATATGCGCTCAACAGGAGTTATTTGTAGGTCGTGATTTACCACGACAAAGATTTCCGCCGCTTAGGGTGCGGCATTACAACCTAAAAGATCGCGGGGTGAACCCGCTCCTACCAGATATGAGCTTAACAGAAAGTGAGGCCAACAGGCTAAACCTGTGAAACTTGTTATTTATAGGTCTTGATTTATCCGAGCAAAAAGATTTCCGCCGCTTAGGGTGCGGCATTACAACCTAAAAGATCGCGGGGTGAACCCGCACCTACCAGATATGGGCTTAGCAAAAAATGAAGACAACAGGATAAACCTGTGAAACTTGTTATTTGTAGGTCTTGATTTATCCGAGCAAAAAGATTTCCGTGGCATAGGGTGCGGTATTACAACCTAAAAGATCGCGGGGTGAACCCGCTCCTACCAGATATGGGTAAGTGTCATTACAAAGCTATGCTTTTGGTGCGACGAGTGGTAAATCAAACTGCACCATTAAGCCACCTTTTTTGCGATTAAATAGCTTAAGTTGTCCACCGTGGGCAATGGCGACTTCATTACAAATACTCAACCCTATACCTGTACCACTTGGTTTTGTGGAGAAAAATGGCAGTACTGCATTTGCAAGCTTTTCTTCTTCCATTCCCGCCCCTCTATCCACGACTACAACAATGAGTCGTTGATAATCAACCAGCAGCTTCACGCCTATTTCATCTATCTTAGACCCTGATTCATGCGCATTTTTAACTAAATTAATCAACACCTGCTCTACCTGTATAGGATCGAAAAAGGCACTTTCTACAGGGAGTGGAGCCAGCAAAGTAAAGTCATAAAGTTTGCTAACTGTATCAAGTAAAGGCTGCAAGGGTTGCTCTGTAATATTTGGCGCAGGTAATCTTGCAAATTCGCTATATTTAGCCACAAATTCACTGAGGTTTTCCGTGCGGCGGTTAATCGTCGAGAGCATTTCGGGCAATAGTTGAATAAGGGCGTGGTTTTGCTCTTTGGCGCTGCGCTCTACAATTGTATTTGCCGAGTTGGTCAACGAAGAAATGGGCGCTAATGAATTATTAAGCTCATGACTTATCAGCCGAATGGCGTTTTTCCATAGCCCCACTTCTTGACGGCTCATTTCGCTGGATAAGTTTTGACACATTAACAATACATGTGGCTGGTGGTTGAGCGTTATGCTCTGCCTTGAAAAGTAATAGCTTTGCTTTTCATCATTGGCTTGAAAAGTCACAAATCCGGATTCTTTTTGTAGCAAAATAGTTTGCAGCTTTGGGTCTGCATTTGCAATGGCATGATGAAGCACTAGGCCGCTTAACGACTTATTGTTATTAAGTAATTTTCCGGCTTTGTCGTTAGCGTATATGACTTGGTCAAATTGGTTGAGCAACAAAATAGATACCGGGGAAACTTGTAAAATCGTATCGAGTAACAACTCTCGTTGGCTTGTGGCGTGGCGCTGCTTTTTTAGTGTTGTCGATAAACGATTATATTCTAGAATTAAGTCAGCCATTTCTATGCTGTCAAAATGGGTAATTTGAATTGAGAAATCTTGATCTTTAAAGCTACGAAGCCCATTTGTCAAACAATCGATTATTCGCTGCTGGCGTCCAATACAATATTGAACGCTTAATAGTCCCACAAGCGCTGCACTAAGGAGCCCAGCTGACAGCGATAATGTGATAGGCCACAATAAAGCCGAAGCAAAGCCAACAACACTTGCAAATACTAACAATGAGATAAAAACGCATGCAGACACTGCTGCTTGAAGAGATACCGTCATTTTAAACCAAACTTCTCCATTCTGCGGTATAGTGCCTGTCTGCTTAGCCCAAGCTTTCTTGCAGCTTTACTAACAACGCCATCCGCACTGTCTAACGCTGCTTGAATATCAGCTTGTGTGTACTCAAGTACAGCTCCATACTGCGGCGTTTGAATCGCCAAATGCGCGCATTCAATTTCTTGTCCTGAGCTCAGCAGCACTGCACGACCTATGGTGTTTTCTAGCTCTCGGACGTTACCCGGCCAAGAATGATGCTTTAACTGCTTCATTGCCGCGTTGCTTATTGTTTTATTGCTAGGTAAAAAGTGTTCTACCAACTCGGCTATATCTTCTTTACGTTCAGACAATGGCGGCAGCTTCAGCTCTATCATGTTAATTCGGTAATACAAGTCTTCTCTAAAAGCACCTGCACGGATAGCTTCTGGTAAATTACTGTTGGTAGCACTTATTACCCTTACATTGACCTTTTTTGTCACCGTACTGCCAACACGTTCAAACTCACCGCTTTGCAATACTCGCAGTAATTTTTGTTGACCAGCCAAAGACAAGTTACCTATCTCATCCAAAAATAAGGTTCCGCCATCAGCCGCTTCAAAGCGCCCAGCTCTGGCTTTTTGTGCGCCTGTATACGCACCACTTTCAACCCCAAATAATTCGGCCTCAATCAGGTCAGCTGGAATAGCTCCTGCATTTACCTTAATAAAGGGTTTATGTTTATAGCTGCTATTGGCTTGCACGATTTCTGCAATTTTTTCTTTACCTGCCCCGTTTGGTCCTGTGATCAATATTGGTGCATCAGAATGGGCAACCTGAGTTGCCATTTCGAGCAAGCTCAACATGGCAGGATCGGCAACCACCACACCACACAAATCATATTGTGCCTTTAATTTTTGCACTCGCGCATTACGCTGATTTGCCGCGCTACTCACCTGCTCTTGCAATTCACGCATTTCGAGCAAATTCTTCACTGAGGTGATCAATTTATGGTCTTTCCAAGGTTTAGCAAGGTAGTCTGCCGCACCATCTTTAATAAGCTCTACCGCCATTTCTAGGTTTGTCCACGCGGTAAGTAAGATGATAGGCAAGTCAGGCTCTATATCTCGAATCGCTTTATACAGCGCTTTGCCTTCGTCGCCACTTGTGGTATCCCGCGTAAAGTTCATGTCTTGAATGACCAAGTCGAATTGCTTACTGCGCACCATCTCTAACCCTTGCTGCGGAGAAATGACACCTTCACACTGAATATCGTTGAGCAACAGAAGGACTTTAATGGCTTGAATTACATCTGGATTATCGTCAATTACCAATACACTCATGAACGCTTTTTGATCCTAATTTATAGATTTAGCCCCATACGGGGCTTTGTTGTTTTTATTATTAACTCGATTTGGTGACTTGAGCCGGTGACACTTTAGCCGCCTCTTTGGCTGGCACGTACACCGCAAGGGTGCTTACAAGCCAAGTGAAAATAGCAACCCCGACTAATAACGGGATCTCCACCACACTTTGCACGCGAACGTTGTGCATCAAAAAATAGTAAAGCAAAATCGAGAGGCCAAAGCCTAGCACTAAACCGATAAAGACTAAAATTGTATTTTCTTTTATTAAAGACCACATTACTTGACCTTTAGAAGCTCCCAGAGCACGCAGTATGCCGTGATCTTTTTTACGTAAGCTAACAGAAAAGCTAACGAGTGCAACGATGCCAAGTGCTGTTACCACACAAGCAATCAGGCTGATCCCTGCCATGGTGAGCGCAAAGGTGCTCCGGCCATCCCATAAACGTTTTTTAGCTCTGCCTACAAACTCGACTCGGTCAACCATTCGCCCATCTGTATGATAGAGTGCGGTTTCGACGTCTTCGAGCACCCGCTCAGATACTCCAGCTTCGACTCTGACTAAGTAATTTACCCGCTGACGATTGCCCCAAATAACTTCAGGAACAATTCCGGAATGATATGGCTGTTGGCTATACGTTGCACCTTCTCCCAGCATTTTGCCTTTATATACACCAATAACTTGATGCGCTATGCGCTGCCTTGAAATGTACACGGATTGACCGAGCGCAGAGCTATCACCAAATAACGACTTAGCTAGCTCTTCACTTATCATCATAACCCCTGCATTTTTGGTTGTTTCATCTCCTTTAATATATTCACTGGCATAAAATTTACGCCCCTCAACAAGCTCAAGTCCAAGTACATCTGCGCCTTTTTCATCAAGACCAAAATAACCAAACACACGGTAGTCAGTTTCTGGTTGGGTGTCTTTAAAAATAGTCCATCCTGGGCCTAAGCTATTCAATACCAACTCTCGACCAGCATAAGACGCTGCAATAACACCAGGCACTTTTTCAATCGCTTGAATGTCCTTTTCTATTAGGGCTGGGACATCGGTTGAGGTATCAAATACCCGCGTCGTGACATTGAGTATTTGACGCTCTTCAAGCTTTGATGGGATCAACCAATTTTGTAATGTTGCGTAGCTAATAAATGCGGTATTGCTGACAATCATCACTGTGATAGCTATTTGTAAAATAATTAATAACGCAATACTTTTTTGCTTTAGAATTAAGCTTAGAATGTGTTTAATCGCCATGTTTATCCCCTTAATTCCGATGCTGGTGATACGCGGCTACTGCGGTACACCGGATATAGTCCAGACAGTCCGACTGCCAAGAAAATACCTAGCGTTGTCACAAGCGCCAATTCACTATCGAACTGATAGATTTGCCTGACTTGCTCTGCTATGGCCATATAGTCAGTTTGGTACATGCGTAAATGGAACATCAATTCAAGACCTGCAAACGCCAATATAAACCCAAGGACAATGGCAGCTAGGGTTAACATTAAAATCTCTAAAAAGTGAATGATCATGATCACGCTTTGATTGGCACCAAGTGCCCTATATAGGGAAATAAGTTTGCGGTTAGCTTGAAATTTAGCCAGCAGAATACCAACGGTATTGACTAAACAAATACCAAATAATAAGTAAGAAAAAGTCAGGTAAATAGCTTCCCATGCCATAAAGCGCTGGATCAAAATATACAACTCGCCCATGCTATAAAAGTCGGTAAGGTTTTTATGTTGAAAACGACCAAGCGCTTGCTGCTGCTTAATATAATTATTCAACCATGCTTTTAATTCGGCCAACTGCGCCAATTCTATGTCATTGTGGTACTGAAACCACACCGTCAAATAACCACACTCTGCACTTTTCAGCATATCTATACTGCCACTACGAGGGCTGATTGTTGTGTATAAGTCGTCTGTTCTACACGTTACCTGTCCCGTTCTCGGAAAGTTTTGCGCATAAGCATAATTTAGTGGGATAAACACGTCGTGATTATAATTATTACTAAAGCTTAAATCTTGAAAGCGACGTTTATAACGCGTTAGGTCGACTACACCAGCAACTCGTATTTGCTCTCCCTGAACCTGAATAAACTGCCCTACAGAGTCTACTCCACCAAATAAGTGATCGTTGGCATGTTTGCTGATAACAGCGATTGCTTCGCCACTTTTCTCGCTTTGCGCATTCCACGCGGTACCATAGATAAACGGCACATCAAGCACATTAAACATCCCACTATCTGTACCTGACGCCTCAACACTTATTGGCCTAACTGAATTATCTGCAAGCCCCACGATAAATTCAGTGGTATAGTTAAACGATACATATTCATACGGTAAATTCGCTTGTTGAAGGGCCTGAGCATCTTGATACGTCCAACGAGGAAACTGCCTAAAGTCGTTCACGTCTTCATCGACGTCAAAATAGTTGAGGCCAGCTGTGTATAAGCTATCCCCCTTGTAGCCAATTACCTCACTACTGCTTTGTTTCACAATAGCAGACATCGTTAACATTAATGTGATCCCAACTGCTAGGTTGATCACCATCAGTGCACTGAGCTTGGGCTTTTGTTTTAACCCTTGCCAAGCTAACATTACTAATTCTTTCATTGCCTGCTCCTACACTGCCAGATCAGTTAGTTGAGATTTAGTGATGTCAGTGAGTTCGCCATCAAGAATTTGAATGTTACGACCTGCTCGTCTTGCCAGCTCATTGTCATGCGTTACCATAATCAATGTAGTACCCGCTTGGTTTACTTCTTGTAATAAGTCCATCACTTGCCTTGCCATTAAGCTGTCTAAATTACCCGTTGGCTCATCTGCTAATAAGAACCGAGGTTTTCCAGCTAATGCTCTGGCAATGGCAACACGCTGCTGCTGCCCACCACTTAGCTGTGCCGGGTAGTGTTTCATGCGGCTTGCAAGTCCAACAAGCTCAAGTGCTTCTTCAATGCGCTTTTTGCGCTCACTGGCTTTTATTCCTCTGAAAATAAGAGGAACTTCAACGTTATCATATAAAGATAAGTCGCTGATAAGATTAAAGCCTTGAAAGATAAAACCAATTTTTTCATTTCTTAGCTGTGACAGCTTTTTATCGTTAAGATTGGCAACGTTTTCACCATCTAAATAGTAGTCTCCACGTTCAAAGCGCTCTAATAAACCGGCAATATTCAAAAAAGTCGTTTTGCCTGAACCTGATGGACCGGTAACGGCAATAAACTCCCCCTCATCTATGCTCAAATTCACATTGCTCAGCGCATGGGTCTCAATCAGATCAGTGCGGTAAATTTTGCTTACTTCATTCATTTTTAACATTACTTATTCCTTCTCATTCTTATTTGATGCGCGGCTGACTTACTTACCGAGTAACACTCGCGCTTTGTTATTGAACGGCTCTAAACTTGAGATCACGATTTCTTGCCCCTCACTCAAGCCATCGATAACCTCAACTTCAGAAATACTTTTTACACCAAGCTGAATGGATGTTTGATCTGCCTGCTCACCGACAACTGTGTATGTAAAACGCCCAGCGCCTGTTTCAACAAATGCACCTCTTTTTACTTTGAGTACGTCTTGCTTTTGCGACAGAATAATTCTGGTTGATACCTTTTGATTTTGACGAAGACCACTTGGCTGCTCGTCAAATCGCACCCGTGCACTCACGCGGCCAGCTTCAATTTCAGGGGAAATTGCAACTAGCTTAGCGCTGTATTGATATTGATTAATGAATACCTCAGCGGCCATGCCTGCACCTAGGTTTTCTGCATAAATTTCAGGAATTTGTGCTTCCACTTCAAGCTCTGAAAGGTCAACCAATGATATGAGCGCCGCATCTTGCTGCACGAACTGTTTTTGCTGCACATGTACCGTACCAACAATCCCCGACAGCGGCGAAACAATATTAAGTGCAGCAACCTGACGCTGCACTTCTTCTAGAATATGTTGTTGTCGAGTTAGACTGAGTTCGCTACTTTTGAGCTCAAACGCGAGCCGCTCTTGCTCCAGTTTTAAAGACTCAATGGCATGCTGCTCTTGCAATTGTGCGCGCTTTAGCTCGACCATGGACTGCTCAAGCTCTAGCTTTGAGATGATTTGCTTTTCGATACTTTGTTTTGATCGCGCCATTTCCCGCTCAGCGGCTTCCAGTTCTACTTTCGCCATTTCCATGCGTTGTTTGGTATCGAGTAGCTGCTGCTTGATTGAGATCCGCTGGCGCTCAACTTCTGTTTGAAGCCGTTCAAACGTCGCTTCCTCTTGAAGTAGACGATTATCCAACTCAGGACTGTCGATGCTAAGTAAAATTTGTCCTGCAACTATGGTATCACCTGGTTTAACGTTGAGTGTTACCGTGCCTGATGCAATAGCGTATAGATCAGGGTTATTCGCAGCGAGCGTACGCCCCTCAACACGAATATCTTCGCTGATATCACCTCTTACGACTGTGGCAAGACGTATTTGCTCCCGCGACACCGCCTGCTCGGCAGATAAAATCGTGTTAATGCTTGGCCAAGCACTGGTTAATCCACCTAAGGTGATCCCAAGGGTAAGTAAAGCGATAACTGGCTTTTTTATGGTTCTTTTTTTGGCGACTTGTTTGTCTTGCGCACTTGTATCTTTAATCATGCTACCTCCATGCGGACAAGTTGGTGTCCGCTAATATGCTGAGTAATTAATAACAAGTAACGTGCCAGAATTTATATTATTGTTTTATATAGATTTTATTAATTTTAGCGATGTAAATTAGAGAAGTTGGACGGACACCGGACAGTTTGCGGACAGCGGTTGGTTGTGTTGGGTTGTTGTGATGATGGATTTTTGAGAGAGCTGTATTAAAGATCTCGGGATAAACCCGCTCCTACTCAACGTCGGTAACCCTTTAGCACAAAGTTCACTCTGTTAGCTCAGCAGCATAGGTAGCCATGACTTAACATGATATTAGGTTAAAACGATAACCGTACTCAAAAGATCGCGGGGTGAACCCGCTCCTACCTGAGGTATATTTTATCGCGGGATAAACCAGCCACATTAAATATTGATGTTTGGCATTGGAGTAACCCGCTGACATACAAAACTATTGGTACTGACTCTCACCCCACAGCTGTTTTAATTCTTCAATAATGACTGGGTCATCAATGGTAGACGGTACGATAATATCTTCTCCATCCACCAGCTGGCGTAAGTTCTTTCTAAGTATTTTACCCGAACGGGTTTTGGGTAAACGCTCAACGACTCTAATAGTTTTAAGACAGGCAATCGCGCCGATTTTTTCTCGGATCAAGACTCTTATTTCCTCTGTAATGGCCGCTTCAGTGGTGTTTACACCATCTTTTAATACCACCATAGCAATAGGCACTTGGCCTTTTAGCTCGTCTTTACCGGCAAATACGGCGCATTCTGCAATAGCATTATGGCCTGCAACAATTTCTTCCATTTCACCAGTTGACAGTCTATGTCCGGCTACGTTTATTACGTCATCGGTACGGCCCATAATAAACAGATAGCCGCCTTCATCAAAATAGCCGCCGTCACCAGAGAGATAATAACCGGGGTATTGAGACAAATAACTGCCTTTAAAGCGCGTCGTATTATTCCAAATAGTGGTTAAACAACCTGGGGGAAGGGGCAATTTAACTGCAACAACGCCTTGTTGATTGGCCTCACATGTACTGCCGTCGACATCGAGGATCTCAACTTGATAGCCAGGTATGGGAACCGTGGCACTGCCCGCTTTTGTCGGCATCAGCTCAATTCCAACGGGATTAGATGCGATAGCCCAACCCGTTTCTGTCTGCCACCAGTGGTCAATTACCGGCAGCTTTGTGGTGGACTGTAACCAGTCGTAGGTTGCAGGGTCGAGTCGCTCACCTGCCAAAAATAAGGTTTTTAAACTGCTGGTGTTGTAGTTAGCCAATAGCGCCGCGCTCGGATCTTCTTTTTTAATGGCACGAAATGCCGTGGGCGCACTAAAGAGCGCTGCCACTTGATATTCTTCAACCACTCGCCAAAACGCCCCAGCATCCGGGGTTTTAATCGGTTTACCTTCGTATAACACGCTGGTGCAACCATAAATCAGTGGGCCATAGACAATATAAGAATGCCCCACAACCCAGCCAATGTCGGATGCTGCCCAAAATACTTCACCGGGCTCCATGCCGTAAACGGTTTTCATACTGTAGTTTAATGCCACAGCGTGACCCCCCTGCTCTCGCACTACTCCTTTGGGTGTGCCTGTGGTGCCAGAGGTATATAAAATATAAAGCGGATGCGTGCTTGGTAAAGGCACAGCATCAAAAGATTCTGGTGTATTTGCCACCACCGTCCAATCTAGATCTCTTGGCGATGACATCTGTGCTTGGTATGCTTCACGCTGTAGCACAATGCAATGTTCCACTTGATGCTTTGCCAACGATAAAGCTTCATCCAGCATAGGTTTGTATTCAATAGTGCGACCTATTTCAATTCCACAAGAAGCACTGATCACTAGCTTTGGTTTAGCATCATCTATTCTCACCGCAAGCTCATGGGGCGCAAAACCGCCAAACACCACAGAATGAATAGCACCCACGCGCGCGCAGGCAAGCATAGCAACAACCGCCTCAGGCACCATGGGCATATAAATTACCACCCTATCACCTACGCTAACACCAAGTTGATTTAAGCCAGCCGCAAAATGGCTCACTTGAGAGAGCAACTCGCCATAGCTAATTTTGCGTTTGGTATTCGTCACTGGCGAGTCATAAATTAATGCGGTTTGCTCGCCTCGGCCTTGGTGTACATGATGGTCAAGTGCCAAATAACTGGTATTCATCAAACCATCACTAAACCAATGACTTAGCCCCTCTTGGTCTTGGTTATGTCCGATTTTTGGTGGCGTATGCCAATCAAGCCGTGCCGCTTCGTTGAGCCAAAATGCCTCTGGGTCTTGGGAAAATGTGTGGTATGCCTGCTGATAGGTTGTTGTTGTCATAATAGGTTACTCAGTTTTGCTAGAACAGAGTAAAGATAGATAAAAAGCCGCCAAGTTTTGATGAGACTTTAGTCTTGCGAGGATGATGTGGATCAATGTTGGGGGCGTTAAATATGATTATGTCTGTGCAATACATGTAATCACAGCGTCCTGAACAACAGTCATGATAGTAAATATGACTACGGTTCAGAAATCCACTGAGATTTATACAACCAAATTTACCTATTGCTCGCTTTCAAGCTTTAGCAGCAGCGCTTTAATATCATCTTTTGCGCCAGTGATATGCTTTTTCAAAAAGTCACAGGCCCCTTTGGTATTTTTATCGCGGCACAGCTCTAATAGCTGGCGATGTTCCTCGGGCGCAGTTTTAATGCCACCGGCAAGAAGGATGTGCATGCGCACGTAGCGCTCAGAGTTTTTGCTGTACACATCCACCAACTCGCGAGTTTGTGGGCGCTGTGCTTTGCTGTAGAGTTTACTGTGAAATTCGGCGTTGAGTTTGCCCGTTGCCAGCTGTGTATCACCAGCGGCAGTGGCTTCTTCAAGTTCAGCTAAGATGGCTTCGGCTTCTAATAGGTCGCGCGCGGTTAACTTTTCGATTGAGTGACGTAATAGCTCGGCTTCTAACAATGCGCGTAAGTCAAATATTTCATCAATTTGTTCGGCACTTAAACGCGTGACTGTCGCACCTTTGTGCGCTTCAAAGTTAACTAAGCCTTCAGCTTCTAGTTGCAGAAGGGCTTCTCTAACTGGGATACGACTGACATTTAACTCATCCGCCAGTGCGGCTTGCCTTAGCGGCTCGCCCGCTTTGATTTCGCCAGTGAGGATTTTTTCACGAATTGCTTCAGCAACTAATTGAGTTCGAGTTTTATGTACAATCGCCATAATCTTTAGTAATTATTGTTTTATGAGCCCATTATAAACGTATCTGAATGCAAATTGCATGTTTGTCTTAATTAATTACAGGGTCATGTATTGAGTTATCAGTGTCTGCGCAAAATTAGGTTTATGTTTATTGTACCGAGTTTCGCTTTATGGGTTACCTGTAAACGAACAAATATATTTGCTCTTCGTCATTAAGTCGAACCCAGCAATATCGCATTAGGAACGACCCGTATAACGATGACTTTATTAGTGAACACAAGTCTCTAGTGCGTGGTCGAAGCTTCCCCCAGCGTCTAAGCAGTTGTCAACCGCAATAAAATTACTGGTCAGGACAAAAAATACAACAGTACTGACTAGCGCTATGACCCCTAAAACCAGCGCTAGCTTGAACTTGTGCTTATTTGAGTTGATTGGTGAATTAGGCTTTTTATCTGTGTCTTTACAAACCATGGATACTATGACTGTTCCGATTATTGTTATGAAAAGCGCTAACTTATCACTCTATACATATCCACTCAAGCAAAAAACTCTTAAGTACCAACCTACAGCTCAACCTCGCTATAAGCATGAACACCGCCTTAAGTACAATACAGTAAAAAGCCCATAGCGGTACTATGGGCTTGGTTTGCTTAACTTTGTATACAAATTGGTCTTACGAATCGTTTGAGCGCTTCTAACCCTACCGATGTTGAGCGTACATCGGTTGATGACGGAAACGGCCCACCATGGTTCATGGTGGCACACACTTCAACGCCTGTTGGCATTTGCCCGTAAATCAGTCGACCTACACGGTATTGTAGCGCTTCTATGATGTCTTTAGCTTGATGTAGGTCAGACTCAGTGCCGTGAATGCTGGCGGTGAGCTGTCCATCTAAGTCTGCGATTAAGTCTTCAAGCTGCGCTAAGTTGTCATAGCTCACCACTAAAGCACTTGGCCCAAAGACTTCTTCTTTAAGCCTTGCATCGGTTGCAAAGCTTTCGCTATCCGTCAGGAACAAGTGAGCGCTGGCGTGAAACGGCTGTGCTTGCTCACCAGCGCTCAACAACGTTACTTGAGGGTGTGCTTTTAGCGCCGCGATGCTGTTTTGATAAGCTTTTAAAATGCCCGGAGTCAGTAAGGTATCTGAAGGTGCTTCACTAATATGTCGCTTAGTTGTCTCGATAAATGCTCGCGAACTACTACTTGGCACCAACCAAATACCGGGGCTAGTACAAAACTGACCATTACCCATAAGTAAAGACTGGACAAATTGTGCACCAAGCTCTGCGCCTTGTGCCTGTACTTTTTCAGGTAAGACAATTTGCGGGTTCACGCTGCCAAGCTCAGCGTAAAGCGGAATAGGTTCATGGCGCTTCGCGATGGTGTCTTGCAATGCTTTTGCAGCGCCAAAGGAGCCTGTAAACCCAACTGCTTTGATAGGCTTAGCTTCCACCAGCCAATGCGCAACATCGTACGCTTTGGCTTGCAGCATTGAAAACACCCCGCTTGGCATATCGCACTTGCTTATTGCTGTGGCGATGGCCTTAGTCATTAGCTCACACGTTGCCGGATGTGCTGGGTGACCTTTATATACCACAGGGCAGCCAGCGGCTAACGCAGCTGCGGTATCGCCTCCGAGCGTTGAAAAGGCATACGGGAAGTTTGACGCGCCAAACACCGCAACAGTGCCAATTGGAATATGCTTAAGCTGTGTTTTTGGCTTAGGCAGCGGAGTGCGATTTGGGTCCGCTTGCTCTTCTCTATCTAAACTGAGCTCTGCTAGGTTATCTCTCAGCGCTGCGGCAAATGCGTTTAATTGGTTGACCGTGCGGCCACGCTCGCCCTCAAGCCTTGCTCGTGGCAGGTTAGTTTCAGCCATCGTGGTAGTTATTAGCTCATCACCTAAGGCGAGAATTTCTTGTGCTATGGTCTCTAGAAACTCTGCACGAGCAGTCATCGACGTTTTACGATAAGCCTTAAAAGCCTGCTCTGCTGCATTAACGGCTTCCTGTACTTGTGCTTCACTGGCGTTAAAAAGTGCTTGCGTTAACGGTTCATTGGTTGCAGGACAAAACGCATAAAATGTTGTTGCATTTTGCGCAGCTTGCCACGCACCGTTAATGTAGCTCTTTCCTGATAAATTCATTGTTAGCTCCTGTTTTCTTTCAGTCTTAATGGCTAGAGCACCTGAAAACCAAATGCGTAAGGATCTTCGTCATCTACTGTAATGCAGTTACTCCCCGTTTGACGTGCCCAACCTTGAATACTTGGTTGAATAGCCACTTTTCCAGCGACCTCTGTTGTGCCTTCGACCTTACCGATAAATTGACTGCCTATGATGCTCTCGTGAACAAATGTATCACCCTCTTTTAGCAGCCCCTTTGCATATAACTGCGCCATTCTTGCACTTGTGCCTGTGCCACAAGGTGACCTATCAAGTGCTTTATCGCCATAAAATACCGCGTTTGCAGCATGACTATCTGGATGTTGTGGCTTGCCTGTCCACAACACATGGGAGGCGCCACACACGGTAGAGTCTTCAGGGTGGATAGGGTTTATTTGCGCGTTGACTGCCGCGCGCACTTTGGGGCTCCATGCCAGTAATTCAGCGGCGCAACTTTGATCCACGCCAGCAAATAGACTTTGAGGCTCAACAATAATGTAAAAGTTACCGCCGTAAGCGATATCAACAGTAAGCTCTCCTAGTCCATCAATGTGGACAGGCACCGCTTGATACGCCAAAAATGCCGGTACATTATAGAGTCTTACCCAAGTCACTTTACCTGCATTCATTTCATAATAAGCATTCACGCGCCCCGCTGGAGTATCAAGCTTGAGTAAACCATGTTCTTTTGGAGTAATAAGGCCACTTTCTAGGCCAAAAGTGACTGTCCCGATAGTGCCATGTCCGCACATCGGCAGACACCCAGAGGTTTCGATAAATAGGATTGCCACATCCCCATCAGCAGTGGTCGGTGGATATAAAAAGGCACCCGACATCATATCATGGCCTCTGGGCTCAAACATCAGTGCGCGCCTTATCCAATCGTAGTCACGTAAAAAGTGTTGGCGCTTTTCACTCATGCTCTCACCCAAAAGCGTTGGATGACCGCTTGTGACCAAGCGCACAGGGTTGCCACAGGTATGGCCATCAATACAATAATAGGTGCCCAAAATCATACGCTTAGTCCAAGTTAAATTGGCTTAAGTCAATTCGATTTGCCATTGCTTCATCGAACAAGCGACTTACATAGGCTTTTTCTTCTTGAGTAAGAGGTAATCTTGGCGAGCGAGTTACTTCACTACCTCGTCCGGCTAGCTGCTCGGCATATTTAATGCACTGCACCAGTGTTGGGATTGTATCTAAGCGTAACAAAGGTAAAAACCAACGCCACAACGCGCGCGCTTCCTCAAAACGACCTTGCTCAGCAAGCCTATAAATAGCCACTGACTCGCGTGGGAATACATTAGTCAATCCCGAGATCCAACCCGTTGCGCCAAGCATCAAGCTTTCCAGTGCGATATCATCAACACCACCAAATACTACGTAGCGATCGCCAAATGCGCTAAATAGCTCGCTAATACGGCGAGTATCTTCCGTTGCTTCTTTTACAGAAACAATATTGGACTCTTCAGCTAAGGTTTTCATGCCATCAATTGACACGTCGACACCATAGGTCACTGGATTGTTGTAAATCATAATAGGTAACGCGGTGCTACGCGCCACCTGTTGGTAATGATGAATAGCTTCGCGCTCGGTAGAGCGGTAGACCATCCCCGGCAATACCATTAGCCCATCTATGCCAAGCGCTTCTGCATCCTTGGCAAACTCAATAGCCAGTGCTGTTGTGGTCTCAGCCACACCACTAAGTAGTGGCACTCTATCACCTACCACCTCTGTTGCAGCTTTTAAGACTTGGCGTTTCTCGTCAGCTGTGAGTGAGCAATTTTCACCTACGGTGCCTAATACTATGATGCCATGAACCCCTTCGTTAATCAGGTTATCTATCATCGCTTTGGTGGTATCAAAGTTGATGCTTTCATCATCATGGAATTGAGTGGTTACCGCTGGATATACACCCTGCCAATTTACCTTCATGGTTCTCGCCTTTCATTAAGTTGTTTAGTTATTGTGCTTGCCATCATAGGTATATTGTATACAATAATCAATATTCAACTTGAGATTTTTTAGCCATCCACTCAAATGATTGGCTTAACTCTCTATAGTCTTATGATTTATATGTAATAAATTTTTCTTCTTGGTAATTAAACGAGGCCTGATTGATGGCTATGTGGAAATACAATTTAAGATGGTGAGGTACATCGTGGAAAATAATAATAACATTGCAGTGATAGGTGCTGGGATTATTGGGATCACCACAGCGCTGCAATTAGCTCGACGAGGCCACACTGTTACATTACTCGATAAAAATCAGCCCGCAGAGGGATGTTCTGAGGGTAACGCTGGGCATTTTGCCACAGAACAGGTATTTCCCATGGCAAATGCAGCTTTACTAACAAAAGTGCCTGGCATGTTAGTCAATCCGATGGGGCCTTTGCGAATTGAGACCACCTCTTTGCTCAAAAATATTCCTTGGTTTGTACGATTCTTAAAGCAAATGAAAAGTAGCTGCTTCCATAAAGGTACAATCGCACTTAGAAGTTTAAATGAACGCGCACTACCCGCATATCAGCGTTTACTTGGTGACAAATATCATACACTTATATCTAGTAACGGCAGTTTACTGGTATTTGAAGGTGACGAAAGCTCTGCGCGTCAAAGCTATCACAAATACGCCGAACAAGACATCTCAGTGAGCTTACTAACAGGTGATCAAGCCCGAGAAATGGAGCCGAGCCTATCAAATACTATTACCTCAGCACTGTATTTTGATAAAGTCGCGCATAGCACAGATCCCTACGCCCTCTGTTTGACGTTATATGAGCAGTTTATGCAGCTAGGCGGTACGTTCAAGCAAGGCTCAATCGATAATATTACCCACACAGGGCATGGCTATACACTTCACTCCAAAAGCCACAAGATAACCTTTAACAAAGTAGTCGTGGCAACAGGTGCTGCAAGTAAAACGCTCTGTGCGTCTTTAGGTTACTCACTGCCCATGATTGCCGAGCGTGGTTATCACAATATGTTGGCAGTGAATAACACGCTTACCAGACCCGTCGCATCAAGTGAACGAGGGTTCATTATGACGCCAATGACAACAGGGTTAAGACTTGCCGGTACAGTAGAATTTGCCACACTGGAGAGTAAACCCAACTACAGCCGTGCTCACGCGTTATTACATCATGCACGCATACTGTTAAACTCATCGCTGCCACAGGAAAATGATAACTTGTGGGTTGGTTTCCGCCCTTCACTCCCAGATTATTTACCCGTCATCGGACAAGCGCCTAATCATCACAACCTTTATTTTGCACTAGGTCATCAACACCTAGGACTGACCCAAGCCGCAATTTCAAGTGAATGTATCGCAGATCTTATTGACAACAAGCCCAACGACATCGATCTTACTCCTTTTAGTATTGCTCGATTTAATTAAACAAGGAGCACAAAAAATGAAAGGTATTGCATACCAAAGTGCGCAGCAAGCGCTAGATAACTTAGAAGATATGACCAAAGGCGTAGCACCGATTGGCGAAAGCGAGTATTTAGCAAGAATAGAAAAAGCTCAACACTATATGCAGCAAAACAACATTGATGCACTCTATTTAAATGCAGGTACAAATTTAAAGTACTTTACCGGTTTACAATGGTACGCCAGTGAACGTTTGGTCGGCGCTATTTTACCCGCTACCGGACAAGTCCAGTTTATCGTCCCATTTTTTGAAATTGGTTCTATTAAAGATTATTGGCTGATTGAAGGCCCTATCCATGCTTGGCAAGAAGAAAAATCTCCTTACGAGCTTGTCGCAAACGTACTTAACACACTCAATATTGATAGCACAGGTACACTCGCCATTGACGAAAGCACTGCGTTTTTTGTTGCTGATGGGATCAGACTCGCGGCTCCAGAGCTTTCGCTTATTAATGCAAAGGCAGTAACCGCACATTGCAGAATGCATAAATCGGCAAATGAAATTGCCCTTATTCAACGCGCAATGGACATGACACTTGCCGTACATAAAGCGACGGCATCTATGCTGTATGAAGGGATCACCACAACCGAAGTGGAAGCCTTTGTTAATGAAGCGCACAAAAAAGTGGGCGCACCGGGCAATTATTTTTGTATTGTGTTATTCGGTGTCGCGTCCTCATTCCCACATGGCGTGAAAAATCCGCAAACGTTGAAAAAAGGCGATGTGGTTCTCGTCGACACTGGCTGTAAGTTACACGGCTATCTTAGTGATATCACTCGTGCTTATGTTTTTGGCGCCCCCAGTGAAAAGCAAAAATCCGTTTGGCAAATCGAGAAGCAAGCGCAACTTGCAGCATTTAACGCAGCCAAAGTTGGCGCGAGTTGCGGCGCTGTTGATAAAGCCGCGAGAGAATATATTGCCAGCAATGGGCTAGGTCCTGACTATCAACTACCTGGTTGCCCACATCGCACTGGACATGGTATCGGCTTAGATATCCATGAATGGCCTTATTTAGTCAAAGACAACCCAGAGCCGCTTGCCGCTGGAATGTGCTTTTCAAATGAGCCTATGCTGGTTATTCCTGACGAATTTGGCATTCGCTTGGAAGACCATTTCTATATGACCGACGATGGCCCACGTTGGTTTACTGAACCTGCGCACAGCATAGACAACCCTTTTGGGGTCGAATAGCATTAGCAGTAAATGATGAGTTGTTCTGATGAATAACTCATTATTTATCATGATTGATTTGAGCACAGCTTAATTGGTATAAACTTCACACCTACAATTTACTGCGCCACAACTTATGATTGCAACGACTCCACCAACACCCTATTACGCCGTAATTTTTACCAATATAAAAAATGAAGACGACGAGGGCTACGCACAAACCGCGTCGAGAATGGTCGAGCTTGCTAAGCTTCAACCCGGATTTTTAGGACTAGAATCAGCACGTGAAGAAATTGGGATCACGGTTTCTTATTGGCGAGACCTTGAGTCAATCAAAGCATGGAAAGCTAATGCTGAGCACATTGAAGCGCAAAAAAGCGGTAATAATAAATGGTATCAAAGCTATACCACCCGTATCGCTAAAGTGGAAAGAGAATACAGCTTGTAACGGCACAGTAACGATGAGCTTAATACATGCTCAATTTGAAGGAGTAAATCTGACGCTAACAGCGTTAAAAATTTCTTATTTAGAACAACTAAATAGCAAAATTTTTGCCTTGCCTACAGGACGTAGGTACCTCGGCGTGAGCAGGACGCGGAAGCGGTGTTATCGACAAGATTTTCTCACCTCAAAATAGACCACTTAATTAAGAAAATTGGTATAACTTGAGGTTTGGATAAGTCATCATCGAGATCAAAAAAGCTCCATAAGGAGCCTTTTTAAAACGATGGTATTAACTTACCAACCCGCTTTCTCTTTTAGTGCAGAACCGATTTCTGCAAGAGAGCGAACGGTCTTAACACCCGCAGCTTCAAGTGCTGCGAATTTCTCGTCAGCTGTGCCTTTACCACCTGCGATAATTGCACCAGCGTGACCCATACGCTTACCTGGAGGCGCTGTAACACCAGCAATGTAAGAAACTACTGGCTTAGTTACGTTGTGCTTGATGTACTCAGCCGCTTCTTCTTCAGCTGTACCGCCGATCTCACCGATCATCACGATAGCTTCAGTTTGCGGATCATTTTGGAACATCTCAAGTACGTCGATGAAGTTAGTACCTGGAATTGGATCGCCACCGATACCAACACAAGTAGATTGACCGAAGCCAGCGTCAGTAGTTTGCTTAACTGCTTCATAAGTCAAAGTACCAGAACGTGACACGATACCTACTTTACCAGGCATGTGGATGTGGCCAGGCATGATACCAATCTTAGTTTCACCCGGAGTGATAACACCTGGGCAGTTAGGACCAATCATGCGAACGCCAGTTTCTTCTAGCTTCACTTTAACATCAACCATATCTAGTGTAGGGATGCCTTCAGTGATACATACGATTAGCTCGATACCTGCGTCGATCGCTTCAAGGATAGCGTCTTTACAGAAAGCAGCTGGTACGTAGATAACAGATGCAGTTGCACCAGTTGACTCTACCGCCTCACGTACTGTGTTAAATACAGGTAGACCTAGGTGAGTTGTACCGCCTTTACCAGGAGAAACACCACCAACCATTTGCGTACCGTACTGGATAGCTTGCTCAGAGTGGAAAGTCCCCTGACCACCAGTGAAACCTTGACAGATTACTTTAGTATCTTTGTTAATTAGTACAGACATTATTTGCCCTCCGCAGCAGCAACTACTTTCTCAGCAGCGTCAGTTAGTGACTCAGCTGCAATGATGTCAAGGCCTGAGTTAGCTAGTACTTCACGACCAGCTTCAGCGTTAGTACCTTCTAGACGTACAACTACTGGTACGTTTACGCCAACTTCTTTAACCGCACCAATGATACCTTCAGCGATCATGTCACAACGTACGATACCACCGAAGATGTTTACTAGTACTGCTTTAACATTGTCATCAGAAAGGATGATCTTAAACGCTTCAGATACACGCTCTTTAGTTGCGCCACCACCAACATCTAGGAAGTTAGCTGGCTTACCGCCGTGTAGGTTTACGATGTCCATAGTACCCATCGCAAGGCCTGCACCGTTAACCATACAACCAACGTTACCGTCTAGTGCAACGTAGTTAAGCTCAAAGCTTGCCGCGTGTGCTTCACGTGCGTCTTCTTGTGAAGGATCGTGGAACTCACGGATTTTAGGCTGGCGGAATAACGCGTTACCGTCAACACCAATTTTGCCGTCTAGGCAGTGTAGGTTACCAGCGTCTGTGATTACTAGAGGGTTGATCTCTAGAAGTGCAAAGTCGTGGTTGATAAACATTTGCGCTAGACCCATAAAGATCTTAGTGAACTGCTTAACTTGAGTTGGGTTCAAACCTAGTTTGAACGCTAGCTCACGACCTTGATAAGCTTGAGGACCTACAAGTGGGTCAATCTCAGCTTTATGAATTAGTTCAGGCGTTTCTTCTGCAACTTGTTCAATTTCTACACCACCTTCAGTTGATGCCATGAACACGATCTTACGTGAGCCACGGTCAACAACAGCACCTAGGTATAGTTCATTTGCAATATCAGTGCAGCTTTCTACTAAGATTTTAGCAACTGGCTGACCTTTCTCGTCTGTTTGGTAAGTAACTAGGTTTTTACCTAACCAGTTTTCAGCGAATGCGCGGATTTCGTCTTTGCTGTCTGCAAGTTTAACACCGCCAGCTTTACCACGGCCGCCTGCGTGTACTTGACACTTAACAACCCACTTGTCTCCACCGATTTTACCAGCAGCTTCTACTGCTTCTTGAGGTGTATCACAAGCAAAGCCTTCTGATACAGGTAAACCATATTCGGCAAAAAGTTGTTTTGCCTGATACTCATGCAAATTCATGATGCTTTATCCAATTTTTTATACTAAAAAAGCTGAATATTTATGCAAATAGTCAGCTATCCCAAATTGCGCACATAGTATAGATCCCAAGGCTTCTGATGAAAACCCCACTTAGACCAAAGGCGCAAAAAAAAAGCTGTATGCGAGCATACAGCTTATTCTTTAAACAAATATTATACGTCTAGCAGTAGACGTGTTGGATCTTCAAGCAACTCTTTAATTGTCACTAGGAAGCCAACTGACTCTTTACCATCGATTTGACGGTGGTCATAAGAAAGCGCTAGGTACATCATAGGTAAGATTTCAACCTTACCATTTACTGCCATAGGACGCTCTTGGATTTTGTGCATACCCAAGATTGAAGACTGTGGTAAGTTGATGATAGGTGTAGAAAGTAGTGAACCAAACACACCACCGTTGGTGATTGTGAAGTTACCGCCAGTCATATCATCAACTGTTAGTTTACCGTCACGACCTTTGATAGCCAGTTCGCGAATGTTCTTTTCGATTTCAGCAACTGATAGCTTATCGCAGTCACGTAGTACTGGTGTAACTAGACCACGAGGCGTAGATACCGCGATACTGATATCGAAGTAGTTGTGGTAAACGATATCATCACCGTCGATAGATGCGTTCACTTCAGGGAAACGTTTCAGTGCTTCAGTTACCGCTTTCACGTAGAAAGACATGAAACCTAAACGGATACCGTGACGCTTCTCAAACACTTCTTGGTATTGTTTACGAAGATCCATGATTGGCTTCATGTTTACTTCGTTAAACGTTGTCAACATTGCTGTTGAGTTTTTCGCTTCTAGTAGACGGTTAGCAATTGTCTTACGAAGACGTGTCATCGGTACACGTTTTTGTGTACGCTCGCCAACAGGGGCAGCAGGTGCTGATGCAGCTGGCTTAGACTCTGCTTTTGCTGGCGCTTTAAGGAAGGCGTCAACGTCTTCTTTTGTGATACGACCGCCTTTGCCAGAACCTTTGATCTTAGAAGCGTCAAGGCCTTTTTCTGCGATAAGGCGACGAACAGATGGTGTTAGTACATCTGAGTTTTCGTCAGAAGATGCTGCTGGTGCTTCTTCTTTTTTCTCGCTAGATGCTGCCGCTGGTGCGCCACCGGCTACAATTTTACCGATCACTTGTTCAGCAAGTACGGTATCGCCTTCAGCGTGAATATGTTCACCCATCACACCGTCTTCAGGTGCAACAACTTCAAGAACCACTTTATCTGTTTCAATATCAACTAAGTTTTGGTCACGGCTAACCGCTTCACCTGGTTGAACGTGCCAAGTTGCGATAGTAGCATCTGCTACTGACTCAGGAAGTACAGGTACTTTAATGTCCACTTCTTTACCTTCTGATGCTGGCGCCGACTGAGGCGCTGCTGTTTTTTCATTTGATTGTGCAGGCGCTGCTGCTTCATCAGCAGCACCTAATTGTGCAATAACCTGTTCGCCAAGAACGGTTGCGCCTTCTTCTTCTGAAATTGCAACGATAACACCATCTTCAGGTGCTACGACTTCTAAAACGACTTTATCTGTTTCGATGTCAACTAAGTTTTGATCACGAGTCACTTTATCGCCAACGCTTACATGCCATGTAGCAACCGTTGCATCAGCAACAGACTCAGGAAGAACAGGAACCTTAATTTCGGTTGTCATCTCTTATTCCTTATTTCTTGATTGTTAAAGCGTCAGCAATTAACGCGTTTTGTTCTTTAGTATGTGTAGACATGTATCCACATGCTGGAGCAGCTGAGGCCTTGCGACCTGCGTAAGTTAAATTAGCGCCAGATGGAATAGCTTCCCAGAAATGATGCTGTGAACAATACCACGCACCTTGGTTTTGTGGCTCTTCTTGACACCAAACAAAATCTTTCACGTGCTGGTAGCGAGCCATGATCTCGTCCATTTCTTTGTGAGGGAACGGATATAGCTGTTCAACACGAACAATAGCAACGTTGTTCAACTCTTGCTTACGACGTTCTTGTAAAAGTTCGTAGTACACTTTACCGCTACAGAATACGACACGCTCAACATTTTCTGGATTGATATCATCAATCTCGTCGATCATGTTGTTGAACACGCCTTCTGAAAGCTCTTCTAATGTAGACACAGCTAACGGATGGCGTAGTAGTGATTTAGGTGTCATCACAATCAAAGGACGACGCAATGGACGTACCGATTGGCGGCGCAACATTGCATAAACTTGTGCTGGTGTTGACGGCACACATACTTGCATATTGTGGTCAGCACATAGCTGTAAATAACGCTCTAGACGTGATGAACTGTGCTCTGGGCCTTGACCTTCATAACCATGAGGTAGAAGTAGTGTTAGGCCGCACAAACGTCCCCACTTTTGCTCACCTGAGCTTAAGAACTGGTCGAATACGACTTGAGCGCCATTTGCAAAGTCACCGAACTGTGCTTCCCACAGTACCAATGACGTTGGTTCTGCTGTGGCATAACCATATTCAAATGCAAGTACCGCTTCTTCAGAAAGCACCGAGTCATAAACCTCAAATACGCCCTGACCTTCACGTACGTTTTGTAGCGGAAGATAAGTAGCGGCATCTTGTTGGTTATGCACGACAGCATGACGGTGGAAAAATGTACCACGACCAGAGTCTTGACCCGTTAAACGAACATCAGTACCTTCGTCAACTAACGTTGCATAGGCTAACGTCTCTGCCATACCCCAATCTAATAGCTTTTCGCCCTTCGCCATTAATTTACGATCGTCGTATATCTTTTTCACACGCGATTGTGCTTTATGCGTTTCTGGGTAATTGGCAATCTTTTCGCCGAGCGCTTTGAGTTTTTCTAACTCAACTTTTGGCTCATATGGCGCGTCCCAGTCATGACCGACATATTTAGACCAATCCGAAGAATGCTTAGTTTCTTTTTGAATTTCTTCTACTACACACACGCCTTTATCTAAGCCGTTACGGTAGTCTTCAGAAATTTGTTTTGCATCTTCTTCAGAGAACACACCTTCACGTACAAGCTGCTCAGCATATAGCTGGCGAGGTACTGGGTGCTTTTTGATCTTTTGATACATCAGCGGCTGTGTTGCATTTGGCTCGTCCGCTTCATTGTGACCGTGACGACGGTAACATACTAAGTCAATCACTACGTCACGCTTGAACTTGTTACGGAAATCAAGTGCCACTTGTGTAACGAATGCAACCGCTTCTGGGTCGTCAGCGTTAACATGGAAGATAGGTGCTTGAACCATCTTCGCAATGTCAGTACAGTATTCCGTTGAACGTGTATCTTCACGCTTTGACGTCGTGAAGCCAACTTGGTTGTTCACAACAATACGAATTGAACCACCGACACCGTATGCACGCGTTTGCGACAAGTTGAAAGTTTCTTGAACAACACCTTGTCCAGCAATCGCTGAATCACCATGGATCGTAATAGGTAAAGCCTTTGATCCGCTTTGGCAATTTAATCGGTCAAGACGAGCTCGTACAGACCCCATAACAACAGGGTTCACAATCTCAAGGTGAGATGGGTTAAACGCCAATGCCATGTGGACATTGCCGCCTTTTGTACCAAAGTCCGACGAGAAGCCCATGTGGTATTTAACATCACCAGAACCTGCATGTTCACCGTATTTGCCAGCAAACTCATCAAATAGTTCTTGTGGATTTTTACCCAATACGTTAACCAATACGTTAAGGCGACCACGGTGTGCCATACCAATAACAGCTTCTTGCTGACCGCTCTCACCTGCACGGTGAATTAATTCTTTCAGCATAGGTACTAAAGAATCACCACCTTCTAACGAGAAACGTTTTGCACCTGGAAATTTTGCACCCAAGTATTTCTCTAAACCATCAGCGGCAGTAAGGCCTTTGTAGATTCTTAATTTGGTTTCTTTATCGAATTGTGGCGTAGCGAAGGTCGATTCTAAACGCTGCTGTAACCAACGTTTTTCTTCGGTAGACGTGATGTGCATGTACTCTGCACCGACAGAGCCACAGTATGTCGCTTTTAGTGCAGCGTACAAGTCTTTTAGCTTCATCGTCTCTTTGCCACATGCAAAAGAGCCGACGTTAAATTCTTTTTCTAGATCTGCGTCAGTTAAATCATGAAAAGTGGGGTCTAAATCGCGAACGCGTTCTCGCTCCCAAATCCCAAGTGGATCTAGGTTCGCGTTTTGGTGACCCCTAAAACGAAATGCATTTATTAACTGCAGAACTTTAACTTGCTTGGCGTCAGCAGAACCCTCTGTTGATACCACGACTTCTCTGTGTTTGTTTTTTGCAAGTTCCGCAAATTGCGCTCTTACTTCGGAATGTTTTGTATCAACATCCACACCATCAACTTTAGGTAGTTGATCAAACACCTCTCGCCATTCTTCTGGCACTGAAGCTGCATCATCTAGATACGCCTCATATAGATCTTCTACGTACGCAACGTTGCCGCCGTACAAATGCGAAGATTCTAGCCATGCCTTCATCACACCTTCGTGCATCTATTAGCCCTTTTATCTAGCGCAGAAACTCAAACGAAAACAAGATGGCAAGCGATTGCTTGCCATCTTAGCTAGTAGTATGTGTTATACCGAGCGGTTTAACAACATTGATTTAATTTGTCCAATTGCCTTAGTTGGATTAAGACCTTTAGGACATACGCTAACACAGTTCATAATACTGTGACAGCGGAATACGCTGAACGCGTCATCAAGATCTGCAAGGCGCTCTTCTGTTGCTGTATCACGGCTATCAGCCAAGAAACGATAAGCATGTAAAAGACCCGCAGGACCGATGAACTTGTCTGGGTTCCACCAGAAAGAAGGACAAGACGTTGAACAACATGCACAAAGAATACATTCATACAAGCCATCTAGTTTTTCGCGTCTTCAATAGACTGAAGACGTTCTTCACCACCAGTTGGCTTGTCGTTGATCAAGAAAGGCTTAACCTTCTCGTATTGCGTATAGAACTGACTCATATCAATTACTAGGTCACGAATTACTGGTAACCCCGGTAATGGACGAATAACGATCTTACCCTTACCGCCTTTCTGCACTGCAGAAATTGGGGTAATACAGGCGAGGCCGTTCTTACCGTTCATGTTTACACCGTCAGAGCCACAAACGCCCTCACGACATGAACGACGGAAAGATAAAGTTGGATCTTGCTCTTTTAACTGCATCAGAGCATCCAACACCATCATGTCACGACCTTCCTCTACTTCTAGAGTGTAGTCTTGCATACGTGGTGCTGAATCTTCATCAGGGTTATAACGATAAACTGATAATTCTAAAGTAGCCATCGCTGAACTCCTAGTATGTACGTGCTTTTGGTGGGAACGCTTCACGAGTCGTAGGCGCAAAATTAACCTTACGCTTAGTCATCGAATCAGATTCCGGATGATGAACTGAGTGGCACAACCAATTTTCATCATCACGCTCTGGGAAGTCAAAGCGAGAGTGAGCACCACGACTTTCAGTACGGAAATTAGCAGCTACTGCTGTTGAGTATGCTGTTTCCATCAAGTTATCAAGCTCTAAGCATTCGATACGCTGCGTGTTGAACTCTGATGACTTATCATCAAGGCGTGCAAACTTAAGACGCTCGCGGATTTCTTTAAGCTCTTTAAGTCCTTCTGCCATTGCATCGCCTTCTCTGAATACTGAGAAGTTAAGCTGCATACACTCTTGCAAGTCTTTCTTAATTTGTACTGGGTCTTCACCTTTACCGACCTCAGACGACTCCCAGCGATTGAAACGTGCAAACGCATTATCAACGTCATCTTTAGACGCATCACCTGTAGACTCAAAGTCATTCAAGTAAGTACCTAAGAAGTTACCAGCTGCACGACCAAATACAACGAGGTCAAGTAGTGAGTTACCACCTAGGCGGTTTGCACCATGTACAGATACACATGCAATTTCACCTACTGCGAATAAACCTTCTACAATACGCTCATCGCCATTTTCACTTACGCTAAGCACCTGACCATTAACGTTTGTCGGTACACCACCCATCATATAGTGACAAGTTGGAATAACCGGAATAGGTTCTTTCGCTGGATCAACGTGTGCAAATGTCTTAGATAAGTCACAAACACCAGGAAGACGAAGGTTAAGCATTTCCTCACCTAGGTGATCAAGCTTAAGCTTAATGTGCGTACCCCATGGGCCTTCACAGCCACGGCCTTCACGAATTTCAGTCATCATTGCACGTGCAACAACGTCACGACCAGCAAGGTCTTTGGCGTTAGGCGCGTAACGCTCCATGAAGCGTTCACCGTCTTTATTCAGAAGGTAACCACCTTCACCACGACAACCTTCAGTCACTAGTGTACCAGCGCCAGCAATACCGGTCGGGTGGAACTGCCACATTTCCATGTCTTGCATTGAAATGCCAGCACGAACAGCCATACCTACGCCGTCGCCCGTGTTGATGTGTGCGTTAGTAGTCGATGCGTAGATACGACCTGCACCGCCCGTTGCCAACACAACCGCTTTAGACTTGAAATAAACGACTTCGCCGCTCTCAATGTCAATTGCGGTAACACCGACTACGTCGCCTTTATCATTTTTAACTAAATCAAGCGCGTACCACTCTGAGAACACGTTGGTTTTGTTTTTCACGTTTTGCTGATATAAGCAATGTAGCAGTGCGTGACCAGTACGGTCGGCCGCAGCCGCTGTACGTGCAGCCTGTTCACCACCGAAATTCTTAGACTGACCACCGAAAGGACGCTGATATACGCGACCATTTTCAAAACGAGAGAAAGGTAAACCCATATTCTCTAACTCAGTGATAGCTTCAGGACCCGTTTTAGTCATGTATTCGATGGCATCTTGGTCACCAATGTAGTCTGACCCTTTCACCGTATCGTACATGTGCCATTCCCAGTTGTCCTCATGCGAGTTACCTAGCGCAACAGTGATACCACCTTGTGCAGACACTGTGTGAGAACGAGTTGGGAAAACTTTTGAAATAAGAGCACAAGTTTTACCTGATTCTGAAATAGCGAGTGCCGCGCGCATACCCGCACCACCAGCACCAACTACAACTGCGTCAAATTCGCGTACGTTATATTTCACTTAAACACCCCACAGAACAAACAGGCCAATAGCTACGTAAGCTAGCGCCATAAGGTTTAATACAAAGCTAAGGATAGAGCGGGTTGTTGAGTTCTTAACATAGTCAGTTAGAACCTGCCATAAACCAATACGTGTATGTACCATCATACATACTAGCGTGATCATGGTTGCTGCTTTCACAGCCAAGTTTGAGAACAACCCTGACCATGCTTCATAAGTAAGTTCAGGTGTGATTAACAGATAGCCTACGATGAATACCGCATAAGCTAGGATAATTAACGCAGTCGCGCGCAATGATACGTAGTCTTGTACGCCATCACGCTTCAATGTCGCTTGATTTAAGACCATATCCATACTCCAGCTAAAATTGCTACGATAACCCAAAGTGCTAATGCAATCTTCGCGCTATTGTTGCCTGATTCTAATTCTTCCCAATGTCCCATATCCTGAATCATGTGACGGATACCACCGATAATGTGGTAAGACAATACAGTTAGGGTGCCCCATGCGATGAATTTCGCAATAAAGCCAGACATCAGTTCTTTTACAAACTCGAAGCCTTCAGGAGAAGAAAGAGATTCAGACCAAGCCCAAATCACAAAGGTTAAAGCGAAGAAAAACGCAACACCGGTTACACGATGAAGGATCGACGCTTTAGCCGTTGGTGGCATAGATATAGTCGTAAGATCTAGATTTACAGGTCTTTGCTTTTTCACAGTTACTTGCCCATCTTTGCCCACAAAGGAGCTCATCTACTTGTTTTTATGAAACCCACCTACATATTGCAAATGTAGATGGCACACTCTAGATAAACCAATTAGGACACCAAAAAGTTCACTGGAGTGTAAAAAATTGATGTAAAAATAGGTTTACCCACAGACGATACGGTATAAAACCGTTGACAGTATATAAGGCTACGCGGCCTTTTACAATTCTTGTTTAGATAGAGACGCTTGCGAATTAGCGAATGGTCTAATATTTAATCGCAATAGAATATTTATTATACATTTATGCATAAATCACATAAAAATTGACTTTTAGCCTAGGTTATAAGTTAGAATGATCTGAATTTGCTTAACATTAGTATCACAACATAACAATCAGAATATTGTTATTAAATAGGAGACAAATAGATGGCAGATAAAAAAGCCACAGTCCATATTGATGGTCACGATCCGATTGAGTTACCAATTTACGAAGGTACAGCTGGTCAAGACGTAGTTGACGTTCGTTCATTAGGCGCTCACGGCCTATTTACGTATGACCCAGGATTTATGTCGACTGCCTCTTGTGACTCGTCTATCACTTACATTGACGGTGCCAAAGGAGTACTGCTTCACCGCGGTTACCCTATTGAGCAACTTGCTGAAAATTCTAACTATATTGAACTTTGCTACTTACTACTTAACGGTGAGTTACCAAGCGAAGCACAACTAGCAGAGTTCTCAGATGAGATCACTCGCAACACCATGATGCACGAGAAAATTGCTGCGTTTTTCCAAGGCTTCCGTGTAGACGCTCACCCAATGGCTATGCTGTGTGGTGTTGTTGGTGCATTATCATCGTTTTATCATTCAGACCTTGATATTTCTGATGAAGATCAACGCATGCGTTGTGCGGTTAAGTTGGTTGCAAAACTGCCAACTATCGCTGCAATGGCATACAAATACAACGTTGGCCAGCCATTCGTGTATCCGCGCAACGACTTAAGCTACGCTGAAAACTTCCTGCACATGATGTTCTCTGTGCCAGCGGAAGATTACAACGTAAGCCCGGTACTTGCTAAAGCAATGGACCGTATTTTCATGCTTCACGCGGATCATGAACAAAACGCGTCAACGTCGACAGTACGTTTAGCTGGTTCTTCAGGTGCAAACCCATACGCATGTATTGCAGCTGGTATTGCATCACTTTGGGGCCCTGCACACGGCGGCGCAAACGAAGCTTGCTTAACGATGCTTGAAGAAATCGGCTCTGTTGACCGTATTGACGAGTATGTTGCCAAAGCAAAAGACAAGAACGATCCGTTCCGTCTAATGGGCTTTGGTCACCGCGTTTATAAAAACTTTGACCCACGTGCAACAGTAATGCGTCAAACGTGTCATGAAGTGCTTAAAGAGCTTAACATTCAAGATCCATTGCTTGACGTGGCAATGAAACTTGAACAAATTGCATTGGAAGACCCGTACTTCATCGAGAAGAAACTATACCCTAACGTAGACTTCTACTCAGGTATCATTCTTAAGGCAATTGGTATTCCAACAAGTATGTTCACTGTTATCTTCGCGATGTCTCGTACTGTCGGTTGGATTTCACATTGGAACGAAATGCTTTCTCAGCCAGGTCATAAGATTGGTCGTCCACGTCAGCTTTACAAAGGCTACACAGCACGCGACTATAAATCACAAAGCGACAGATAATACTGACGTTTTATTGCAAAAGGCCGCTTAATGCGGCCTTTTTTGTTTAACTATGAACAGTTATTAGCTAAAATCCCGCTGCCAAATTAACTCAGGTACGTTATGACTGATATACATTCTCTGCGCGACGACTTCCCTATTTTAGGCAAATCACTAAATGGGCAGCCGCTTTGCTACCTCGACTCAGCTGCAACTGCACAAAAACCGAACAAAGTTATTGATGTCATCAAAACTTTTTATCAAGCTGAGAATTCAAATGTACACAGAGGTTTACATACACTGAGTGAAAACGCGACAAATCGATATGAAGCCGCACGTGAAACTATCGCCAAATTTTTAAATGTTTCTGCAAAAGAAATTGTCTGGACCAGTGGTGCCACAGAATCACTAAACTTTTTGGCTCATGGCCTCAGCCAAGCATTAAATGAAAACAGTAAAATAGCGATCAGCCCATTTGAGCATCATGCTAACATCGTGCCCTGGCAAGAAGCATGTAAGCGTACCGGCGCACAGTTGTTAGTGTTGCCTATGCTTGAAAATGGTGTGCTTGATGAAGCGGGTGCTATTTCGCTATTGCAAACACATAAACCAGATATCTTATCGATAGGACATGCTTCTAATGCGCTTGGTAATATACACCCCATCGAATCTCTTATAAAAGCTTGTAAAACGCTTGGTACGAAGACAGTCATAGATGGCGCACAGTCTTTTATGCACTTACGGCCTGATTTGGTAGCATTGGATTGCGACTTTTATGTTTTTTCTGCTCACAAGGCGTTGGGGCCTACAGGTGTTGGAGGATTATATGGTCGATATAATTTGCTCAATACCCTGCCCGTATATAAAACGGGAGGAGAAATGATCCAAGAGGTAACGTTTGCACACTCCACTTATCGTGATGCTCCTGGTAAATTTGAACCTGGCACGCCTAATATCTCTGGCGTCATAGGATTGGCCGCTGCGGTTGATTACTTGAACAACATTAGCCCGTCGGCACTTCAGCGCTACGAACGAGCCCTCTATCAGTCCCTTTTACAACAGTTAAACCAAATTAAAGGCGTAACCGTGTATGGTGACACGCAGAACAACGTGGGGATTGTCAGTTTTAATTACAAAAATGAGCATCACTATGACCTTGCTACACTACTCAACACCTATGGTGTCGCCGTCAGAAGCGGACATCATTGTGCTCAACCGTTGATGAACATGCTTAATGTCAATGGAACAGTGCGAGCAAGTTTAGCATTTTACAATAACGAAGCTGATGTCGAGCATTTTATTAATGCCTTAAAAGCCACAATTGAATTACTAGATTAAACGATGAATATTGAAAATATCACAAAAAAGTTATCAGAAAGTCATGGCTGGCAAGCCAAGTACCGAGAAATAATGCTTTTTGGTAAACAACTTCCTGAACTTCCAGAGGCACTAAAAGTTGGATCTGCATTAGTATCGGGCTGTGACAGTAAAGTGTGGTTATACGTCGACTTAGACGAAAGTGCACAACAGCTTGTGCTTATTGCAGATTCAGATACGCGGATCGTGAAAGGATTACTTGCAATTATCATCGCAGCATATGCAGGGAAAACACCGGAACAGGCAAGCCAATTTAGTGCTTATACGCTTTTTGAGTCCTTAGGATTAATCAGCCATTTAAGCCCTTCAAGAAGCAATGGTATACGGGCGATTGTCGACCAGATCCAGATGCAAGCGAATAGGTTAGCGTAATACTAACCTGAGCTGCGGACAGTTAACAACATAAGCGTTCAAGGTGCTCATATGAGCACACTTACTTGCTACTTCTGCTTTGCTTATCTAGATACTTTCTTATCGCTTTAGAGGCCGCAAAGAAACCGAAACTCCCCGTTACCATCGTGGCTGAGCCAAACCCTGTGGCACAGTCCATATTTTTTCCACCTTCAGCTTGCTGCTTGGCTTTACATACGGTGCCATCGCTACTTGGATAAACCAGCTGCTCAGTTGAATAGACACAATCTACGCCAAACTTGCGTTTTGGATTATCGCTAAAGTTATATTGCTTTCTGAGAATATAACGAACTTTTGCTAGTAATGGGTCATGCGTAGTCTTTGCAACGTCTGAGTATTGGATCTGACTTGGATCGGTCTGTCCACCTGCACCACCTGTGGTGATCACGGGTATTTTATTGCGTTTACAATGGGCGATTAACGCCGCCTTTTCTTTAACAGCATCAATACAGTCAATAACATAATCAAAATCTTGGATGTAGCTTCTAATATTATCTAACATCAGGAAGTCATCAATAAGGATGACCTCGCAAGCTGGATTAATCGCAATACAACGCTCCCGCATCGCCTCAATTTTCTGCATCCCGATACTTTCACTATGAGCATGCAGCTGGCGATTAACATTAGTGATACAAATATCATCCATATCAATAAGCGTTATCTTGCCTACCCCAGTTCGAACTAGCGCTTCAACAGCCCAACTGCCAACACCACCAATACCAATAACACAAAAGTGTGCCTTGCTTAATGCTTCTAACTCTGCGTTACCGTATAGACGAGCAATACCGCCAAACCTAAGTTCTGTATTTGAATCAGTCATGTTACCACTCTAATTGACTTGGCTTTTGCCAATTTGCAAATATTTCATGTGTTAAAAGGTGAGTAAATGCGCCTTCTTCTGGAGGACAAGCTTGGTAGCTAACCAACTTATCATGCCACTCAAACTCCAAACAAAAGGCGTGTAAATATGTTCTGTCCGCAGGTTCCCCACCATACGCAAGATCGCCTAGGATCGGTGCACCAATACTTTTCAGTGCAACGCGGATCTGATGCGTTTTACCTGAAAATGGTTTAATAATACATCCACGTAAATTAACGCCAACGGAGTGAGAATAAAAGCGAGTTATAGCTGGGTTTAGCTTGGTTTTCATCAGCTTAAATGTACCACGCCGAGACTTGGCCATATCACCCTTTATCCAACCTTGCTTTTTTTTGGGTTTGGCTTTAATCATTGCAAGATAATATTTATCTATTTTCCGCGACGTGAACATCTCTGTAAACTGCTTTGCCGCTTGGCTCGATTTAGCCAGTAAAATAAGGCCTGATGTTACCTTATCTAAGCGGTGGACTGGAAATAGTTGATAGCCTAGTTGCGTATTTAGTAGCGATACAAAGCCAGGGCCTTCTTCACTGTGGAAGTTAACCCCACACGGCTTATAGGCTACGATATAATCCGCCTCATCAGCAATCAGCTTAAGCTTATCCATTTAGTATCTCTTGGACACGCTGCAAATCTTCAGGCGTATCAACGCCACCGTGCACAGGCTTTATCGCCTTAGCAACTTTGATTTTATAGCCATGATATAACACACGTAGCTGTTCTAGCGACTCTTGTAACTCTAGTGGTGAAACACTGAGCGACAAATAGGTTTTAATAAAGCCAGCGCGGTAGGCATATATCCCTACATGGCGATTAAAATGATTTACAGGGACATTATTTTTGTCGAGCTTTAACATGCTATCACGCTGAAATGGAATGGACGCGCGTGAGAAATATAGCGCGTTTTCATGAATATCCGACACCACTTTTACTGCGTTTGGATTCAGCACTTCTTCTACATCATCAATATCAACACACAATGTCGCCATTGGTGCATCGGAATGATGTAATAAAGTAGCTACTTGCGCGATATTTTCAGGCTCTAGCAGCGGTTCGTCCCCTTGTACATTCACCACTAAAGTTTGCTCATCAAGTTCAAGCAGCTCTACAACTTCAGCTAATCGCTCAGTCCCAGATTGATGATCATCTTTAGTCATAAGTACGTTATCAGTAAATCCTTTTGCTGCATCAAACACCGCGCTGTGATCGGTTGCAATATAAACTGCTGTAGCACCGGATTGACACGCTTGCTCATACACGTGCTGGATCATGGGTTTGCCTGCTATATCAGCTAGGGGTTTACCTGGTAATCGACTAGACGCATATCGAGCAGGAATAATGACTACGAATTCCACTGCTCAACCTCATCACTGCTTAGCTCTCGCGCTTCATTTTCTAGCAACACCGGAATATCTTCTTTTATTGGATAAGCAAGTTTAGCCGCGGTGCTAATGAGCTCTTGGTTTTCTTTGTCATATCTTAATTTACCTTTACACACAGGACAGGCAATTATTTCTAGTAATTTGGTATCAAAGGCCATGATGGATCCCTTTATCTTTAAGTAATTCGAGTATTGCTTTTTCAAGCGCTTGTGTTGGTTTGGCATCCACTCTCAAGTAATACCAATTATCTTTTGCAAAGGTGCGACACTTTACCGCATCTTTCTCTGTCATAAAAATAGCATCACCACTAAACGGTGAAAAGTCCGACGGTTGATAAGGATGATGATCAGCAAAATGTAGACAATGAGTTAGGTCAATGCCCTTCTTTCGTAGTGTATGCTCAAACCTTTTTGGATTGCCGATAGCACATACAGATACACCTTCAGTGTGTGCTTCATTTGCCAGCGAATTGTCTGTGACATGGAAAAACCCGGTACCCTCTAAAGCATATGAAAATGCTTCTGAGCCACCGTTATAAACTGTTAAGTCGACGGTTTTCGTTCTACTAGGTAGCTCCCTAAGTGGACCTGCTGGGATCCAATAACCGTTACCAAATTTACGTTCGGCATCTACAATACAAAACTCTATATCTCGCGCCAGTTTATAGTGTTGTAATCCGTCATCACTGACAATAATATCAATATTATGGTGTTGTAGTAATGATTCAATACTCTTTTGTCGATCAGCGCCTATCATCACTGGACAAGCTAATCTTTGAGCAAGCAAACAAGGCTCATCACCGCCTTGCTCTGTTGGCGTGTCTTTGGTCACCAAAAATGGCATAGTAGGAGGATTTGCACCATACCCTCTGCTGATTATCCCCACTTTCAAACCAAGCCGCTCAAGAAAAGGAACCAACCAAAGTACAAACGGTGTTTTACCATTTCCTCCGACACTAATATTACCCACAATAATAACTGGCACTGACGCTTTATATTGTTTAGTTACACCAAGTGTATAAAGCTTTTTTCGCACAGCACTTATTAGGCCAAACAATAATGCCAGCGGCAGTAGTAATAAAGTCAGTAGCCCAGGCTTTTTATACCAGCTTTGTTCGATTCTTGACGCCATTTATTGTTCACCAAATTGCATCTTACAAAGTGCGTGATACACCCCTTGCTGGGCAACGAGCTGTTGGTGTTCTCCTTGCTCAATAACTTTACCTTTATCTAATACGTATATTTGGTCGCAATGCTCGATTGTCGACAGACGATGGGCAATAACAATACTGGTCTTGTCGTGCATTAACTCTTCTAGGGCTTGCTGAATTAAGCGCTCTGATTCGGTGTCTAATGCTGATGTAGCTTCATCCAATATTAAAATCGGCGCGTCTTTTACAATTGCACGAGCAATTGCAATACGTTGACGCTGACCACCTGAAAGCATCACTCCGTTTTCTCCAACTAGAGTGTTCAAGCCTTCTGGTAAATCCTTAACAAACTCCCAAACATGGGCTTGCTTTGCCACACGCTCTAGCGCTTCATCCGATAACGGACGTTCGAGTGAATACATAATATTATTAGCGATAGTATCGTTAAATAGTACCACTTGCTGAGATACAATTGAGAATTGTGCACGTAAATCCGCCAGCTTGTAATCACTGATATCAACCCCATCAAGTTCAATACTCCCAGAGTCAATATCATAATAACGTGGCAATAAATTTGAAATTGTAGATTTGCCAGAACCACTTCGGCCAACAAAAGCAATGCTTTGCCCTGCCTTTATATCTAAGTTTAATGCGGTAATGACTGGATCATTTTTAGACGGATAAGTGAAAGTCAGATTCTGTATTTTAATATCACCGTTTGCACGCACCAAAGGCTGCGTGCCAATATCCTTTTCTCGCTCTAAATCAATCACGGCAAAAACACTTTTTGCTGCCGATATACCTCGTTGTAAATCGCTGTTGACATTAGCTAGCTGCTTGAGTGGGCGAAGCATCATCATCATTGAGGTAATGAGCGTTACAAAGGTGCCTGATGAAATCTTATCCACCATAGAAGGCATGGCGATAATAGCAAGAATAACGGCCATGGCACTTGCTGCAATGATTTGGATAACCGACACACTCAATGCCTTGGTTGCATCCATTTTTACTCGTTGTTGGCGGTTATGATTATTCACTTTGGCAAAGTGCGAAATGGTTTTATCTTGGCCACCAAAACCATGGATCACCTTGTGACCAGACATCATTTGCTCTGAGCTCTTTGTCACTTCGCCCATAGCATCCTGTATATTCTTCGATATTTTTTTAAAACGTTTTGAAACAATGGTGACAATAACAGCAACGATTGGCACAACAACTAGAAAAATTAGCGACAACTGCCAGCTGGCATAAAACATAGTGATCAGCAGAAAAAAGACAAATGCCCCCTCTCTTATCAAGACTTGCAACGCCTTAGTCACGGCCTGCTGCACCTGCTCCGTATCAAAAGTGATCTTAGAAATCAGCTCACCATTAGAATGTTGATCATGAAAAGATACCGGTAAGTACAACATATGTTCAAACAATTGCTGTCGCAAGCTGCGTACGACTTGTGAACCAACATAAGACAAGCAATAAGAAGCCATATAATTAAATATGCCACGGCCTACCACCAGAGCAATCACAACAAACGGGGCGAGTTTAAGCACTTCTCGGTTTCCAGCAGTCAACCCCTCGTCTATAAATGGATCCATCAGTGCAACGAATGAGGCATCCATGGCTGCATACCCTATCATTCCAATGACAGAAAATATGGCTGCAAGTTTAAAGTCTTTTACGTAACTAAATAATCTAGCGTAGATTTGCTTATCGGTTGGTTGCATTGCCAGCCTCAATTTTTCTATATGGCATTATTGTAACTTTCAAATCACTAAAACTGAATGGATTATCTGAGAAACCAGTAATTTTCAACCAGTCGGCCTCGCTGAATTGCTATTTTTTGGTCAAAAATCAAAATTCTAATATGTCCATCCAACGCTGTATCTAAAAGTGTTGCGCCTATTCGCTTGTATCTATTAACCACCTGCTCATTTGGGATCTTCCATGGCGAATGAAACGCTCTTGAAAATACAGCAAACTTGGGCATAACAGCCTCTACAAATGCTTCGCTTGAGGAACTGGCACTACCGTGGTGTGGCACCAATAAAATATCCGCCTTTAATGACTCGCGCGCTTCATTAATTAATTTTGCTTCTATTCGTTTTTCAATATCTCCTGGTAACAGTACTGAGAACTGCCCGTCACTCACCCGAACCACACAAGAGTTGTTATTATCATTGCCAGACAATTCGCTTGGCCAAATTATTTGTACGTCAAGTCCTGCAAACTGATGCTTACCAAGGTTACAACCAAGCAGTTGCTCATTGTTATGAAATTGCAGTAACGACCGTCCACCATCATAAGCATACAGGTCATCAAGTCCGCCATTGTGGTCGCCATCATCGTGACTGACAATCGTGGCATCCAACTGAATACGTTTGTTGCTAAGGTAAGGCTTAATTACAAATTCAAATATTGAGAAATAACCAAAATATTTTGCACCTAGATCATATAGCAAACCTTTTCGGTTTTTAGATATTAACACGGCCGTTCCATGCCCAACATCAAACACATCAAGCTGCCAGTTTGGTTGTACTTTAGTAAAACTGCTCAGTAGATAAAAGAATAACGGTAGTACACTCAAGTAATGTCTGAAAATAACAAAGAGCAAGACGCTCAGATAAGTACAAATTAGTAACTCTGCGGATACACTTGAAAGTGCTAACCAGTCTACAGGAAGGTGTTTGAAGCCTAAAAGTGCCATTGTCAACACAGTATCCACCAAATCCAAAGGTAGTTGCCAATCAACATAATCAAATACACAGAAATGAAGTATGAGTACAGGAAAGACGATTATTGAAATAAAGGGAATGATAATAAGGTTCGCGAAGGTTGAGACCACACTAACTCCTGCAAAAAAATACAGGTTAAGTGGCAGTAGGAAGACAAATAATGCTACTTGTAGTTTAACTAAGACAAGCAGCTTCCCAACCACCCCACGCCCTGACTTGGGCAGTAAAGTAAGGATAATGGCAACGGCAAAGAAAGAGTAATATAAACCGGGGTTAAGTAATGCAAATGGGTCGATTATCAGTACCACGACCAATGCCGTCGTAAGGATCTGCATGGCACTCACCCTAAGCGTAAACAGATAACAAGCTGTCCATGCTGAAGCCATGACCAAAGCTCTTGTCGCTGAGACGCTATAGCCGCATACAAACACATATCCGACGCATAATAACACCGCAAAAATTAAGCATATTTGATGCAGGTTGGTGTGTTGTGAAATGGTGATGGGACTACAATAGAACAGCATTTTTAATGATAAAAAAGCTAAGCCAAAAACAATACCAATGTGTAAACCTGAAATTGCCAGTAAATGACTCAGCCCGAGTTGCCTGAACTGCCGTTTGTTATCAAATGTCGCTTTAGTAGTGTCACCAGTCAGCAGAATATAATAAAACCAACCATATTCTGTACCTTGTAACTCACTGGCGATATGTTGGCGATACAATGTTCGCCAATCTGGACGACTCTCTATTTGCTGTATACGTAAGATATTGCCTTTAAAATAATGATGCTTTCTGAAAGCATTGAGCTCAGCATTAAAAAGTCCGATATTAATTCGACTACGAAATCGTTTAAGCTTTCCTAATACCTCAACTTTATCACCGATACTAAATACAATGTTGGAGTCATTCTGATAAAGCTTAGCGCGAACACTTCGCCAGCTGTCAATGTCTTCAGAGGCAATTTTTTGCATATCAATTACAACAGCGCCACCACTGGGCGTATTTGAGACCTCAATCACCTCTCCAACAATCATAATGGGGCCGCTGAGCCATTGTTGTGGTATATGTAATTTATAAAAAACGACATAATGACAAAGAACTACAGAAATCCCTAAAATAAATCCTGCCAATATCTGAGAAAAAGGCTTAGAATAACGCCCCATGAAGTAGAGGAATAAGCTTGTTGCGGCAACACGCCAGTTACCAAGAAAAAATACTGCGCAGAAGCTCCCTAGGATTATTCCAAAACATATCAGAATCCAAGTAGACGGCAGCTGCAAATGGCGAAAAAAACGATCCAACGCTTTTTACCTGATCATAATAAAATCAAACAACAGAAATCATTAAAAATCTTCGGTAAATTATTACATGATGCTAACTTGTGGCACCTCAACCGGCGCTCGGCAAGAGGGGCTTTTTCAGTGGGGTTATTTTTCGCTTTCATCCCTGTTCCTTTTCAAATGGTGCTTGCTGCAGCCCTCGCGATCCCTTTTCGCGTTAACTTACCCTTATCTATTGCGTTAGTATGGATCACCAATCCATTAACCATGCCACCCATTTTTTACTGCTCATATCTGGTTGGTGTATTCGCACTCGGGCAAGAGCAGCAACCGTTTCATTTTGAAGCAAGTTGGGAGTGGCTTGCACAAAGCCTAACGACCATCGGCCCTGCTTTTATCGTTGGCTCGTTAATTTGTGCGAGTATCGCTGCAGTTATTGGCTTTTTTGGTATTGATTATTTATGGCGACGCTCAGTCAATAAAGCTTGGCAAAACCGTGGACAAGATTGATTAATCTCATACCACCAGATCTTAATACTAGCTGCGTTAAAAGTTTCTTATTTAGAATAACTACATAGAGTATAGACAAGATCTTCGCTACATTAGTGTTAAATATAAAAAAAAGCCCTTCAGGGCTTTTTTTTATTGGCTAGTACCAGCTTTATTTACGTCTTCTTCTCAGCGCAACCAAAGGTAGAGCTAGCAAACTAAGCCAAGACCAACTTGCTGACTGACGCTCATACGTTTCAGCTTCAGGTGGAGTACAAGTTTCAGGCTCACCAGAGATAGGAGTTAATACAACCGGTAAGGTGACTGACTCATATTCTATTTCACCCTTACTGTCTTTTTCTATCTCGCCTAATGTGTTACGTCTTTCAACGGTTTTCGTTGCAACAGCGTAGATTTTATTATCATCGGTGATTTTAACCGCTTCCGCTATAGTGTAAGGAAAATCATCGCTCTTACATGGAAGAAGAGAGTTTATATTCACCAACTTATCTGCACCAATTTCATATAAGAATGCTTCACGTCGTCGGCTAGAGCCTGACTTTTCAACAACCCCCTGACCAACAACAAAACCATTGTTATTAATATCATTAACTACGGTTACTGAGTTTTCAAAATATGCCGGCATTTCTTTAAATTCGGAGGTATTAGTATCGAAATAAAAACCCGTTGAGTCATTCTCTTTGGAGCCATTCGCTGTCCGACCAAAAGCACCAATAATGATGCCATTGTCATTTACATCAATCGCTTGGCTATATTCATAAAAGCTTTCAACTTCTTTAATACGCTTAATTTCGCCCTCTTTAAAATAAACCGCTTGATCATTCGGAAGCAAATCATCATTGCTTTGTCTTCGTGCACGTGAATCACCTACAGTCAGTCCATTTGCATTGGTCGCAATTGCAATACTTGAATAAGCAATCTCACTGTCTTCATCCGGTGTAAAAGCCAGTCCTAAATCAGTTGCACTAGTTAAATTGAAGTCATTATCGAACGTCCACTTGTATGCTCGAGTATGGTATGGATTAGAAAGCCTTTGAATACAGACCTCAACAGGTTCGTCCACGCCATCACAATTATCTTCAATGCTTTCTATCGTACGTTTTGATAACGATGTTGAACTTTGTCCAACTACCACATACCCACCATCATTGGTTTGCTTTATGTCGGTAGCTAAAGATAAGCCGCCATGCTCAGCAAAAGCAGGTTCTAAAGCAACTTTTTCACCGGCTGGCGTAATTAGAACCCCCTTATTACGCCAATCCCGGACAAAGTAGGTATCTACTTCTGTTTCACCATCTTTGGTGAAGGTGATCTTTTTGTAAGGCGCAGAGCCCCACCCAACAATAGTGCCGTCATCTGCAATACCGGTTAAATAATTGCTTACAGAGCGAGTTAACCCTTGATAATCCGGTGACTGCTCATCAAATACAACAAACTCTTCTGCTGTATTATTGTTAAACATAAGCGAAATAGAGCGGTTAACCTGCTGATACTCCAATGATGCTGAACGACTCGCCGACGTGATGTAAGACAACATAAACGCATGCGCTTGTGCATTGGTATTTGCAGCATTGTTATTTTGAATATCATCTAGTGTAAACGTGATGGGCTCATCAATTTGCTCATACTGCTGCTTCGCGTTGTCGTAATAGTTTTTTAAATTTGAATCGTCAAAATCAATATAAGATACATCAATTTTTACACCAAATAAGTTTGATGCTTGACCAATAACTTCACCCGCCTCATTCGCGTCCGATACATTGGTATATTTACTGTTTGCGTGTCTTGGTAGTTCTGTTAACTGATATGTTGCAGCGACCGCTTGTTGTGAAATGGCAATAGCGATACTCGCGGCTAAAAGTTTAAATTTCATCTTAATCCTTACTGCTGATTCTGTAATGCTTCTAATTCTTCCCAGCGCTCAAACGCGGCTTCCAGCTTCGACTCTAGTTCAGTCAATTGGTTCAATGCCTCGTGGGTGGTTTGCTGATCTTGTTTAAAGAAGTCAGGATCACTGACCAGCGCTTGTTGTTTATTCACTGCCTCTTCAAGTTCTTCTACTTTACTGGGCAATGACTCTAATTCAAGTTTTAATTTGTAACTCAGCTTGTTTGCTCGAGTCGTAGCTGGCGCCTTTTTGAGCGGCGCGGTCTGTTGTTTTTCTTGGTCAACTTTTTGGGCATCTTTTCTTTGTTGGTCGCGCTTTTGCTGATACAGCTCAAAATCGCTGTAACCACCAACTATTTCAGTCACTTGACCTTCGCCTTCAAAAGCCCACACACTGCCACAAGTATTGTCAATAAACTCTCGGTCGTGACTTACCACCAAAACAGTACCTTGATATTGATTTAAAATTTCTTCGAGAAGTTCCAGTGTTTCAATGTCCAAATCGTTGGTTGGCTCATCCAGCACTATGATGTTAGAAGGCTTTAAGAAAAGCTTCGCAAGCAATAAGCGGTTCTTTTCTCCGCCTGATAAAGCCTTTACTGGCGTTCTTGCTCGAGCCGGAGGAAACAAGAAGTCTTGAAGATAACCAAGTACATGGCGTGAGCGTCCTCCCATCATGACTTCTTGTTTGCCTTCGGCAACATTATCTTGAACAGTCGCTTCCTCGTCTAGCTTTTCGCGGTATTGATCAAAGTATGCAACTTCTAGGTTAACCCCTTGTTTTACTGAACCAGAATCTGATGAAATATCACCAAATAACATTTTCAATAACGTGGTTTTACCAGCACCATTAGGCCCAACCAACCCAATACGATCGCCACGCATAACCAAAGTAGAAAAGTCCTTTACAATGACTTTTTGTTGGAACGCTTTGTTCAGATGCTTAGCTTCAAACACCAACTTACCTGAGCGCTCAGCAGTCTCGATGTTAAAGTCTGTTTTACCTTGTTGCTCGATACGTTGCTTACGCTCCACACGTAATGCTTTGAGGGCTCGCACACGTCCTTCATTACGTGTACGTCGAGCTTTGATCCCTTGACGGATCCAAGCTTCTTCTTCCGCTAGCTTTTTATCAAATAGCGCATTTTGCTGTTCTTCAACTTTCAAATCATGGGCTTTTTGCTCTAGATACTGTGCGTAGTTTCCCGGGTATGAAACCAGCTGACCACGATCTAAATCTAGGATGCGAGTTGCCATAGAGCGAATGAAGGCACGGTCGTGTGAAATAAACACGATTCCGCCTTTAAATTCTTTTAAAAATTGCTCTAGCCAAATAACACTCTGCATATCGAGATGGTTCGTTGGCTCATCTAAGAGTAATAAATCAGGATCACTAACAAGTGCTTTTGCCAGTGCGACCTTGCGTAACCAGCCTCCTGACAACTCTTCAAGCCGCATATTAGCATCCAGCTGTAACTGACTCAGTACTTGCTTGATCCTTGACTCAAACCGCCAAGCATCCTCGCTTTCTAATCTTTGCGTTAGGCGTTCAAGCGTTGTCATTAATTTATCAGACTGGTTAGTTTGCAGCTTCTCACTAATTTCGTGAAATTCAATCAGCAATTCAGCGACGTCGGGTAATCCATTAGCAACGTAGTCAAACACCGAGCCATTTGCCCCTTTTGGAGGGTCTTGCTCCAGCCTTGATACTTTCAGACCACCTACTCGGTTTATTTCACCATCATCAAGTTGAACTTGATCATCGAGTACTTTGAGTAAGGTAGACTTACCAGCACCGTTTCGTCCTACAATACAAACACGTTCTCCAGACTCAATCACTGCATCGGCTTGATCGAGTATAGGATGCGAGCCAAAAGCCAGTTGTGCTTTAGCGATTCGAATAAGATCCATACTATGCTATAAATTCTTGTAATTGTTGTTGAGAAAAGGGCCAGCCAAGTTCGTGCCCTGTTTCGATTTTTTTGATAACGGGAATACGATATTGATATGTCGTCATCGTTTCTTCGTCATCAACGATATCTATTAATTCAATTTCTGCTTCAGGTAATAGCTGAATGAGCATTGCTAATGCTTCTTCACACAAATGACAACCTTCGGTGTGAAATAATGTACACTTAATCATGGCGGATCAACCAACTGTTATGAATTTGTTTGTTGCGCTTAAAGTCTGGGGATAGAGTTTGCGTAGAATACTCTTCAGCACTTAACCCCAAGGCTGCGAGTCCAACCTCATCGATTTTAAAGCCACGCTTGTTATTAGAAAACAAGAGTACGCCATTAGGTGCCAAGATTTTTTTAACCCAGCCAAATAATTTTAGGTGATCTCTTTGTACATCAAAGGCATCTGACATTCGTTTTGAATTTGAAAATGTTGGAGGATCTAAGAAAATAAGATCATATTGACCAACTGTTCGCTCGAGCCATTTTAAACAATCAGCTTGCTCAAATCTGAAACGAGGATTCTTCAAGCTATTAAGCTCAAAGTTCTCTTCCGCCCATTTCAAATAGGTTTTCGACATATCAACCGTAGTGACCGATTTAGCACCACCAACAGCTGCATGTACCGAGGCGCTTCCTGTGTATGCAAACAGGTTCAATACCCGCTTATCTTTTGCATGTTGTTGAATAAATTTACGTGCTAAGCGGTGATCTAGAAATAACCCCGTATCAAGGTAATCAAATAGATTGACTTTAAACTTTGCGCCATATTCTTCTACTATTTCAGTACGATTTTGCTTGTCTAATGCCTTGTATTGCTCTTGACCTTTTTGACGCTTTCTTACTTTTACCGCAATGTTAAGCGGATCAATATTAAGCTGTTCGGCAGTCAGTGTGATCACGTCCTGTAGACGTTTTTGCGCTACCGTATCGTCAATTTCTTTCGGCGCCTTATATTCAAAAATCACCGCACTGTCGTTATAAACATCTACCGCAACGTTGTATTCTGGAATATCCGCATCGTAAACTCGATAAGCCTTTACGTTTTCTTTTTTCAACCACGACTTAAGGTTCTGCACATTTTTCTTGAGGCGGTTACCAAATGCGCTAGACCCTTCAAAGTTTAAACCACTACTTTGTTTATTTTGTTGTACCTGCGCATCGTTCATTTCATACAGGTTTAGCAGCACATCTAATGGGCCATTTTTAAACTTATATGATTTTTTGCGTGCTAGCTTTAGTACTTTTAGCAAGCTCTCTTCACTGGCCAATAAAGCCAGATCCCAGCCTCTATAATGCTTTTTGAAAGCAATACCCATATTGCGGTAAAGCGTGATTATCTCAGCCATTCCACCTAAGCGCTCACCGTAAGGTAAGTTACTGAGTACTGTACCTGGACGCTTGGCGGCAAGGCTCAGCTGGTTGGCATCTTCAAACTTAAATTTGATATGTGACTCAAGTCCAGCTCGCTTGGCATTGCGCTCTGCTATAGCAAGTACACGTTCATCTATATCGCTACCTATTAACCATAGGTTTTTCTGTTCTGGGGCTACGTTAAGCTGCGCTTTTAACTCGCTAAACTTGCTTTCACGAAAGCTTGGCAAACGTTTAAAAGCAAAATCCTTGTTTGGATTGGCTGGTAATCCAAGCGCCATTGATGCCGCTTCAATCAACAACGTACCCGAGCCGCAACAGGGGTCAAATAGTGGTTTATTGGTATCTTGCAACCAACCACTGCGCTTCACAAGCGCTGCGGCTAAGTGCTCACGGATAGGTGCTTTACCTTGTTTATCACGATAGCCTCTGTCAGACAAACGCGGGCCAGAAAAGTCAATATAAAGCGCACAACCTTGTTTGGTCAGTTTCGCAATTATGCGAATATCTGGTGTTTGCTTATCCACATCGGGGCGCTGTTCGAACAGGTCATTAAAGTAATCAACAATACCGTCTTTTACAACTAAACCAGAGAATTGAGTATTTTTTAGCGCATTGTTGGTGCCATTAAACTCAACAGCAAACGTTTGCTTAGGACTAAACCAGTCTTGCCAAGCTTGAAAACGCACAAATTTATACAGCGAGTCTTTATCGTTTACTTCTGGCTTGTCATCAATCAGCAACATTACGCGTGTTGCAAATCGAGTCATCATACAAAACTTTTGTACGTCTAAATTAGTGCCAGTGAACTTTACAGACCCAACCGTTTGCTTGTTAATTTCAAAACCGAACTCGGTTAATTCTTCTACCAGTAGCTGCTCTACACCAATAGATGTCAATGCGATAAATTGCAATTTGAATACCCTTAAATTTCAACTGAGCGCAGTATAACACACAAGTTATGGTTAGTTATTAGTTGGCTTTGATTGAAGACGATAAATAGCAGGAGCACTGTTATTATATGCAAATTAGCTTTAGACAAAGCCAATCCGTCTGTTTTTATTGCCAATTTCAAACTCGTTAAGACAATATGTTAAACAAATTAAAAATATCTAGCTTGTCTAAGATACTCGTGTTGCTATTAACGCGTTGGTAATTTTGCAACAGTGCCTGTAACTCCCCTGCTTCAAACCAAATGCTGGCACAACACGGACATTCACTAAACGACGCATTATTGAGCTGATACGCAACAAGCTTATGGCCATCATCCGGACATGATTGTACAGCGTTCTGTTTGAGTGGTGTTCGGGTCGCAAGAAAGTCTGCGTATGTAAAATGGTAGGTATGTTTAATCGCTTCTACAAATTTACGAGGAAGCCAAACTGCATCACAAGATGGGCATTGATAACCGCAATAGCCTTCAATGTCGGTGTAGATCAGCTTTAAAGTTTTGTCGCAAAGACAGTTCATAGTTATTCCCTTAATTCATTGCTACAATGATTTAACACCAATTATCTTAATTAAGTGGTCTATGTTGAGGCGAGAAAATCTTGTCGATAACTCAGCTACCGTCTCCTGCTATCGCTAAGGTACCTACGTCCTGTAGGCAAGGCAAAAATTTTGCTATTTAGCTGTTCTAAATAAGAAATTTTTAACGGGTTAGCGTCAGATTTACTCCTTCAAATTGAGCAAGTATTAAGTCTAATTGGTATAAGGTACAAGTTAATACAACCTAACGGCTCGGGTCAATTAGACTTTATAAAAGCTAATAGCTACCTTGTGGAGAAGTGCTTTGATTGGGAGCTAGAGTATGGTTATGGGCGAGACATTACGTTGTGTTATTCCTTAACTCAATATCGCTACGCGCTTTGGTGTACTAGGTTCGATAAAACTAGGGGAGATAATCTATCATTCAGTACCTTAATTGCTTGAAATTGCTCAAGTTCAATTCCTTCATCTAAGATAAATTGTTGACTTAGATTTAGACATAGGCTTGCTTGGCCGTCATGCTCTATTATCAAAAACTCGCCTTGGCTTTGTTTTGAACGCAAACAAACCACAGCTTCACTAACGGGCTCGCACCCATTGTACGGTTTGAAAAACCAGCTTTTAGCTTGCATTGGCTGAAGGTGGAATTTAGCAGCGGTTGCATTCAAAGCAATTTGACAGCATTGTGGTTCACTCCAGACAGAAAAACCACGAAGGTAATCGAATACGTTTTGATAAAATTCGGCCTCGTTTAGGCTAAAGGTCGGGCTTGATGCAGAGTCGTCGGTCAGGTGTCGAATTCGAAAAGGCGTACAAAGCTGAAGCTCTTCACCTAAGTCAATTAACAGCCTATTTCTTTTCTCGCAGCGTATCCATTGCCACTCTTTTGAAGCTTGCAAAACGACTCTCCCACAAACTAATTAACCATAACCAGTAAGTGGGAGTATAACGCGAAAAGCGCAATGATGAAATTTTTTATAATAACGTTTTGTTTTCGATCATTTTGTTATATGAGCGATCCTTATAAGGACGTAACGATCCTTTTGACCAATTCTGGTCCCTCGTAAATAAAGCCAGTATACACTTGAACAAGATCAGCTCCCGCTGCAAACTTCTCTTTAGCAGACTCAGCACTGTCGATCCCACCAACACCGATAATGGGTAGCTTACCTTCAGTAATACGCTTTAGTTCGCTAACAACGTGCGTTGATTTCTCACGAACCGGTCGACCAGACAGGCCTCCAGCTTCATTTCCATGCTCTAAGTTTTCTACGACATCACGAGCTAATGTTGTATTTGTTGCAATAACACCATCGATACGATTGTTCACAAGAGACTCAGCAATTTGAGCTAGCTGAATACCATCAACATCAGGGGCGATCTTAACCAGCATAGGCACCGACTTGTTGTGCTTAGCTACCAGATCCATTTGTTCATTTTTCAAGCTTTGCAACAGATCATCTAGTGCTTCACCATATTGCAAATCTCTAAGGCCCGGTGTATTTGGTGAAGAGATATTGACAGTAATATAAGACGCATGCTCAAACACTTTTCTCATACAGTGAATGTAGTCATCTTTACCTTGCTCGTTCGGTGTATCTTTATTTTTACCGATGTTGATCCCAAGGATCCCATCGTATTTTGCCGCTTTAACATTGTTAACTAAGTAATCAACACCCTTGTTATTAAATCCCATGCGATTGATAATCGCATTTGCTTCAGGTAGACGAAAGATCCTAGGTTTATCGTTGCCAGCTTGCGGTCTTGGCGTAACAGTGCCTACCTCGATAAAACCAAAGCCCATTTGTGCGAATGCTTCGATACACTCAGCATTTTTGTCAAGGCCAGCAGCGAGCCCTACTGGGTTTTTAAATTCTAATCCCAAAAAGTTAACTGGTTTGTCTTGAACTGATTGAGACCATGCAAGGCTCATTGGCGTATTTGCAAAGCGACGAAGGTTGCCTAGGGCAAAATCGTGTGCCCACTCCGCATCTTTGTTGAACATAAAACGACGCGCAAGATCGTAAAACATGGTAGCTCCTCAGTATTGGTACGTAATCGACTTAGCTAAAATCACCTTTTTGTGATTTTAGCTAAATGGATTATGGCAATGACATTAGACAAAAAAATACCCCAGTCAAAGCTGGGGTATTGTAGCGATTTCTAGATTATTTGGAAGTATCACAGTTGTGGCTTAATAACATTAGCTCACGCAGTGCAACCGAGAACTTAGCAAAGTCATGGCTTTGCGACGTCTTAAACTCAGTTAGCATTTGCTGCCAACGGTGTAATAAACCAGCTTGTTTATCCATCCACTGCTCAATCTGTTCATTGATGTCACTATCATCACCGGCAAAGCTATTTAGCACTACCTCAGATAGTGAGCGTTGCTGCCAATCAAGTTCTTCACGATAAGATGCACGAGCAAGTGCTTGCCAGTGGTTTGCCACAGGCTGCGCTGTAATTTGGTCAAGGAACCAATGTAGACCCATGTTTGCACCCAGTGTGAAGTAAGTGTTTGACACAACGCCAATCTTACGACCCGCACTATGAGCTACTTCTGCTAAGTCCATTACCGAGAACAAGCTTGAAAGCGATACGATGCGCAGTGCAATCTCAGCTGGTACACCTTGAGATTCAAGGTCGCGCGCTTTATCTACAATTTGCTCGCTTTCGTTTGCAACCATGTAGTTGTGTAAGTTTGCACTTAAATCTTTGAATGTAGGAGCAAAGAACGCGATAGTTTGCTCGATTGTTTGAGACTTATCACGATGACGTAAGAACCAACGCGTTGCACGACGAACCGTACGACGTAATTGATACAACATTTCCGTTTGGACTGCTGCCGGGATCTTATTATCCAGTGAAGAAATAGCTGACCACGTTTCTTTCATCTCAAAGATAGCGCTTGCAATAGAGTAACAAATCGCAATCTCTGCATCTGTTGCTCCTGTTTCTTCGTGCATACGAACCATAAAGTTAAGACCCATGTCATTAACGATATTGTTCGCAAGTTTAGTTGCAATGATCTCTTTACGTAGCGGGTGGTTATCCATTGCAGCATTAAAACGCTCACGTAGTGGTAACGGGAACGAGTTAACTAAAAGCTGACGGTAATATGGGTTTTCTGAGATCTCATCAACCACTAACGTTTCTTTTAGTACCATCTTGGAGTAAGAGACTAACACCGAAAGCTCTGGACGAGTTAGGTCTTTACCTGCCGCAGCGCGCTCTGCTAGCTCTTCATCTGTTGGTAAGAATTCGATTGCACGATTTAGCTTGCCATCTTTTTCAAGTGCATGGATAAAGCGTACTTTCTCTTTTAGCGTAGCTGGACCTTTAGACTTCGTGATCGAAAGTGTATGCGTCTGACGGTAACAGTCTTTTAATACCAACTCTGATACTTCATCAGTCATCGAGTAAAGTAATTCATCTCGCTGTTTCTTCGTCAAATCGCCTTCAGCAACTAAACCATTCAGTAGGATCTTAATATTAACTTCATTATCCGAGCACGCTACGCCACCAACATTGTCGATAAAGTCAGTGTTGATACGCCCACCGTTTGAAGCAAACTCTATACGTCCTAACTGAGTAGCACCTAAGTTACCGCCTTCACCAAATATCTTCGCACCAAGTTCACCGCCGTTGATACGCAGTGCATCGTTTGCACGATCCCCAACTTCAGCGTCAGTTTCAGATTTAGACTTGATGTAAGTACCGATACCACCATTCCACAGTAAATCAACTGGCATCTTCAACAATGCTTTGATCAACTCGTTTGGTGTCATGCTAGATTTTTTGGTGCCTATCATCTTCTTCATTTCAGCGCTTAGCGTAATTGCTTTGGCTGCACGAGAGAAGATACCACCGCCTTCAGAAATCAGATCCTTATTATAATCTTCCCAGCTTGAGCGTGGCAGATTAAATAGACGTTCACGCTCTACATATGAGCCTGCTGCATCTGGGTTTGGATCGATAAAGATGTGCATGTGGTTAAACGCAGCTTGCAAACGAATGTGCTTAGAAAGCAGCATCCCATTACCAAATACGTCACCACCCATGTCACCAATACCAACCGCTGTAAAGTCAGTTGTTTGACAATCAATGTCCATCTCACGGAAATGACGCTTAACCGACTCCCACGCACCTTTTGCAGTAATGCCCATCTTCTTATGGTCGTAACCGATCGAACCACCAGAAGCAAACGCATCTCCCAACCAGAAGTTGTAGGACTCTGCGATACCGTTTGCGATATCAGAGAAGGTAGCTGTCCCCTTATCTGCTGCAACAACTAGGTATGGATCGTCTTCATCATGACGAACAACATCGATTGGTGGAACGATATCACCATGTACAATGTTATCTGTGATGTCGAGTAGACCACGGATAAAGATCTTGTAACACTCTTGGCCTTCTTTGAAGAAAGCTTCACGCTCTGTTGGCAGTTGTTTACAAACAAAACCGCCTTTAGATCCCACAGGCACGATAACCGTATTTTTAACCTGCTGCGCTTTAACTAAGCCAAGTACCTCAGTGCGGAAATCTTCGCGACGGTCTGACCAACGTAGGCCACCACGAGCTACTTTTCCGCCACGCAGGTGTACACCCTCTACACGTGGTGAATAAACGAAGATTTCAAACGCTGGTAGTGGCAATGGCATATCTGGCACTGCATTTGGCTGGATCTTAAATGACGTGTATGACTTATTCGTACCATCAGCTTCTTTTTGATAGAAGTTAGTACGTAGCGTTGCATTAATCATGTCGACATATAGACGAATAATACGGTCATCATCAAGATTCGCAACGTTCTCTAGTTCCTGGTAGATAGCATCAATGACTTTAGTCAGTGTTTTTTCTGATGCCGTTTTCTTCGGGGAGAACTTCTTGACGAACAGCTCAACGATCATCGCCGCAATGTGCGGGTAGCGGTCGAACGTGTTTTCAATGTAGGATTGCGAGAAAGTCACGCCAATTTGACGCATGTATTTCGCGTACGCTCGTAAAATAGACGCTTCGCGTCCAGTTAAGCCACCTAACAAAACTAAGCGGTTGAAGCCATCGTTCTCAAGACGATTATTCCAAACATTCGTCAATGCAGCACGGAAACGTGCAGATACTTTGTCAAAGTCGGTGATCCCCTTGCTGTCGATAAGCATAGAGAAGTCCATGATCCAGTTTACTTGACCATCAGTAGTCTTCACTGCATAAGGTGTCTCACCAATAACGCGCAGACCAAAGTTTTCAAGCATTGGCATCACGTCTGATAAGTGAATTGGCTCAGCTTTATGGAATAAACTTAAACGTACTAATTGAGAGGTCGCTTCTTCTTGAGGTCTATAAAACAGCATCTCCAGTTTATTGTCTTCGTTGAGCTGTTCAAGTTTCTCGATATCTACTACCGCAGCACTTGGTAATACTTGGTCTTTATAAGCAGACTGGAACGCATTGGTGTATTTACGGTTTAACTCGTTACCACGAGACTCACCCGCTCTTTCAAGCAATGCACCTTGTAGCTTGTCTTCCCAAGTACGAGCGGCTTCAACCAAGTTATTTTCAATTTCTTTCACGTTATAATCTATATTGTTGTCATCAACACGTACAATGTAATGTGTACGCGCTAACGTTGATTCTGAGAAGAAAGTAGTGAATTCTACTTTTTCACTTGACTTAAATGCACGCGCCAGTAGTTGCTGTGTTTCACGTCTTAATGCAGTGTTGTAACGCTCTCTTGGTACATAGACCATACAAGAGAAGAAACGACCGTATACATCTTTACGCACAAACAATCGGCACATGTCGCGTTCTTGTGTTTGTAGCACGCCCATAGCCACTTCTAGTAGCTCACTTTCGCGCGCTTGCACCAACTCATCACGCGGATAGGTTTCTAGAATATTTAACACCGCTTTGTAAGCATGTGTGCCTTTAGCAAAGTCACACTGCTCCATGATACGGTTAATCTTACTCTTAAGTACCGGAACGTCGGCTGCACTATTGTTGTAGAAGCTCGAAGAGAATAACCCGATAAAGCGGTCTTCACCAATCACGTTGCCTTTGGTATCAAATCGCTTGATACCAACATAATCTATGTACGCAGGACGGTGTACACGCGACAGCGAGTTAGTTTTTGTTAAGATTAACAAGTTACTACTGCGAGCTTCTTTTCTAGCTACCTCAGGTAACTCTGAAAGTAAGCGGCTATGATCATCTCCCGAGTTTTTCATCAAACCAAGACTTGTGCCTTCGACTGGTTTTAACTCGTAGTCACCTTGAACTGGTGTAAGGTCATACTGACGATAGCCCATGAAGGTAAAATTATCGCTCACCAGCCAGTCCAAAAACTCAACAGCTTCTGCAACTTCTTCTTTTGAACAACTATAATGACGAGTTGGCAGCTCTTGGCTGACATTCACCAGTTTGTCACGAATGGGCTTCCAATCAGCAACCGCAACAGACACATCATTTAAAACAGATTCAAGCTCAGCTTTAAATTCAGCGATAGCTGAATTATCTGTCTGTCTATCAATTTCAATGAAAAATACGGTTTTAGTAGAGGTTGATTCTTGCTCTGCTTTTAAGTTAGAAAGCGCAGTGATTGCACCATCGTCGTTTCTTTGTATCTTAAGTGGAGCGTGAAGTAATAGGTGAGAGACAATATTTTTGCGATTCATTGCCATACGCACTGAATCAACTAAAAACGGCATATCTTTAGCAATTATCTCAACAATAGTATGCGAAGATTGCCATCCATCTTTTGCCACCTCAGGATTAAAAACGCGAATGACGGCTTCGTCAGACTTATTTTTATCTAGGGCGTTCCAAAGGCTCAATGCTGCGCCGTATAAGTCACTGTCGTTACGATGTGCCAAATCCTCTTTAGACATATTGCTGTACAAGGTTTTGGCAAACGTTTCGACAAGTGACACTTTGTCAGCATGGACTTTTTTGTGGATTAGCTTGCATACGTTATCTAGGATAACAGAAGCCGTGCCTTCATTTTGTGTCATTATGTGTTCCTTAATCTATACCACCTTTGAACGGTAGATTATTTGTACAGCCATTTATTAGCGTGGAGTCAGGTAAATTCTAACCTTTCTTACGCTAATAAACAGCCTTTTTGACGAAAACATTTCAAGCTTTTCAGCTGTTTGCTCAACTATTCACAAAAAATAGATATAAATCGCCAATACCAAATAAAAAGGAGCACAATTATTCACATTATTTTTTCTGGTCAGACCAGAGAAGCGTTCCAATTGCCGGTAAAAGCAACACAGCACCCAGCATATTAACCAAGAACATAAAGGTTAATAAGATACCCATATCAACCTGGAACTTAAGCGCAGAGAAGATCCATGTACTTACTCCGATAGCAAGTGTTATACCCGTAAACAGTACAGCACTACCGCGCTCGGCTAACGCATTACGATAAGCCGCTGACAACGGCATACCTTGCTTAAGCTGTCCCATCATAGAGGATAGGATATAAATGCCGTAATCGACACCTATTCCAACACCAAGAGCAATCACAGGTAGCGTTGACACCGTTAGTCCTATCTCTAATTGCACCATCAGCGCTTGCGCAAGTGTTGATACAATGTACAGTGGCAGCACAACCGCGATGGTCGCTCGCACGCTTCTAAAGCTTACCAAGCACAATAAGATCACAGCACCATAAACATAGATCATCATAGGTACCTGTGCTTGTGACACTGACTCGTTCGTCGCGGCCATCACCCCGATGGGGCCTGATGCTAATCTAAACGCAACATCATCCGTGCCCTCTTCTTGAGCAAAAGCTTTGATCTGAGTAATAACGTGATCTATCGACTCGGCCTTGTGGTCTTCCATAAAAATAATTATAGGCATCACTGAGCAATCGCCGTTTAAAAGCCCTGAGCTAGTCTCAACACGAGAAGTCGCCTGTACTAAGGAAGCACTATTTCTTGGTAATGTCTGCCACTTCAAATTACCCTCGTTGTACCCTGCATTCACAGCTTGAGCTACAGAGCTCAAAGAGACCGCTGACTGCACACTAGGGAGGTTTTCGATACGCCATTGAAAACGGCTAATACGTGCCATCGTATCGTGATCAGTACATGCTGCGGGAAATGCTTCGACTATCACTTTAAGGATGTCTGACGAAATTGCATAGCGGTCTGATATTAAGAAGGTATCTCGATTATATCTGGCATCTTCGTGTAAGGCTGGTGCGCCAGCATGCAAATCTCCAATACGCATTTTATCGGATTGCCAATATCCAAACGCAAACAGTAATGCACTGATGAGTAAAATCACACGTGCTACTTTTTTGTCTGTTGTCTTAACAAGTGTCTCTCGTATTGACTCAAACACATCGTGACTCGTACTCTTACCGTCTCCAATTCGTTTGATATTCGCTGATTCGAAAAAAGACGCCATAACTGGCAGTAATACTAAGTTAGTAAAGATAATAACCGCTACACCTAAGCTTGCTGTAATGGCTAGCTCACGAATAATACCTATATCTATCGCAAGTAAGGTTAAAAAGCCCACCGTATCTGATAACAGCGCAATACCACCTGGGATCAACAACGCTTTAAAGCTTGCTTCTGCCGCAACTTTGCTTGATACGCCTTCAGCCACCTTTTTGCCGATTGCATTGATCATTTGCACGCCATGGCTCACACCGATTGCAAATACCAAAAACGGTACCAAAATAGACATGGGGTCAACACCAAAGCCTAGTGTGCTTAATAAACCCATCTGCCAAATAACCGCGATGAATGAACACGCTATCGGCAATAAAGTTAGCTTAAAGCTTTTACAAAACATCCAAACCATGATGAACGTAAATGCGATGGCAAGTGCAAAAAATAACACCACACCTTTTGCGCCATCGGCAATATCACCGGCCATTTTCGCAAAGCCAATAATGTGAATGCTAACTTTATCAGTACTCAGTGGTGCTCTGATTTCTGACTCTAGTTTTTGTGCAAATGCCAACGTATCTAGCTTTTCTTGTGTTTGTGGATCAATTTCCATTAACTGTGCTGTGACCATGGCACATGAATAGTCGCTGGCTATCATGCGGCCAACTACCTTAGCTTTTTCGATATTTTGCTTTACAACACTAAGGCCTTTTTCAGTTGGTTGAAAATTGGCCGGAATGATAGGTCCGCCTGCAAAGCCATCTTCAACAACTTCAACAAAGCGCGCGCTGGGTGCAAAGATAGAATTTACTAACGGGCGGTTTACCCCAGGAATAAAGTAGAGTTGGTCATGAACCGCTTTTAGCTGGGTAAAAAACGGTTCATTAAAAATATCGCCGTCTCTATCACACACCGAAATCAGAATACTATTTGCACCACCAAATTGCTTCTCGTGCTCTAGATAGACTTTCATATAGTCATGATTCAATGGAATATTTTTATTAAATGACGCATCTAATTGAATTTGGGTTGCCTTATACCCCAAAAATAACGTGGTCAAAATAAAAAATGTGACAACGGTAATGCGATGCCTAAAGATGACATAAACTAACTGATTTAAAAATGCTTGCATTAGTTACCCACCTCTATTTCAGCAATCCCCTGTTCAGTCGCAAGGACTAAGCTCTTGTTTTTAAGCACGCCAGATAAAATTGAGTGGCCATTTTTTAATTGCTTTGAAGTAACTTCACCATTTTTAATACTAAAAATGACACCGCTGTTGGCGAGCATGTAAGTCGTTGAATCATCGACAATAATATTGTTAATTGTGGCAGTTTTATCTGTTTTTAATTGTTGAACTTGCTGCCCACTACCGATAAACGCGTTGCCACGAAGCCCCGCTACTACGAAGTGATTATCTTTGGTTTCGTTGATAGAAAAAAAAAGAACCTCGATAAAATGAGTCAAACTTTTGCCATGTTTTGCCCAGATCTTCACTTTGAGCAACCAAGCCCATTTCTCCTGCAAGGTACATGTTATCGTCCGTGATAAGTAAGCGATTAAAGTGCGGTAGAATAAATGCAGTTTCTTGTTCATACCCAGCCGGATCTTGTTCTTTTAAGTCATTTAGGTATTCAACATCATCGGGATGAACAAACTCGCTAATAAACCGCTTATTCCAAGATTCTCCACCATCAAACGTTTCAAAAAACATCCCATAAGCACCTACTGCAAAACCGTGCTGCTGGTTAACAAATTCAATGTCTAGACAAGGCTTCTCGAGCTGTGGCAAATACTGCTTCACTGTCCACGTTTTGCCGCCGTCTGTGGTTTTTAAAATACTGGCATCATGGCCACAGGCCCAACCTATATCATTACCTTTAAATGTCACTGCAGTTAGTAAGGATTGAACTGGCACTGATGCCTGTGTCCATTTTTGCTCTGCCTTTTTATATATAATTGTGCCATGTTTACCCACTGCGACTAATGCTTTACCTGTGTCGGTAATATCTGTAAATAGTGTCTGTTCTGGGTGTGCGACCATTAAGGCTGACTGCGGAGCAATCTGATCGCTGCTTTCGGCCACAGCTAAATGCGCCATAGTTAATATCGAGGCTGCTACTACTTTCTTAATCATGAGAAAACACTCGAGTTGTGAGAGGAAAGGAGGAAGAAGGCTGAAGCGAGATAGCTCCAGCCTGATGTTTCACTAATTAACGACGACCCTCACGGCGCAAAGCACCCTGAGTAAATGCGTTATCATTGAAAGATTGACTGAAGTCATACATGTCTTCTTCATTATCTAAACCAATCGCAAGATAACGACGAGAGTTCAGATCGTAATAAACATCTAACGTACTCCAGTGTGTAGGCACTTCATAATAGTTCAGACCATGTGCCATCGCTACTCGATACATCTGATCACGATTATCGTATATATCAGCTACGTGGATTTGCCAGCTATCCTCATCAATATAAAACACGCGTTTTTTGTAAATATGACGAGTGCCTTCTTTTAGGTTAGCTTCAACTACCCACACGCGATGCTTTTCATAACGAACATGTTCTGGGTTAATATGACCTGCCATCAGAATGTCTTCGTACTTCAATTTATCGCTATGTAGCTTGTAACTGTTATACGGAATATACATTTCTTTTTTGCCTACTAGCTTCCAATCATAGCGATTTGGTGAGCCGTTAAACATGTCAAAATCATCTGTTGTACGTAAGCTGTCTGACGCTGTTCCAGGTGCGTCATAGGCAACGTTTGGCGCGCGTCTAACACGACGCTGGCCGGTGTTGTATGTCCAAGCCTGACGAGGAGTCAAAATTTGGTCCATGGTTTCATGCACCAATAAAGCCGTACCAGCTAGACGCGCAGGTTCGGTTACACGCTGCTTGAACTTAAATAGAATATTTGACTCTTGCAACGCTTCAGGTGTTGCATCCGTCGCTGAATACTTCACCAATAACTGTTCATCGAAACCAATAATATTGTAATCGCCAGACTCTGTTGGCATTGCCTGGCCACCATAACGGGCGATAGACAAACCACGGAAGCGCAATAGGTGGTTCCAAATTGCTTCTAAGCCGTTTTTAGGCACAGGAAATGGGATACCAACAGCGGTATTCTTGATCCCGTTACCCCCTTCAATTAGTTCAGCTGTTGTCGCATACTTTTTCGTTGCATCGTAAACAAACTGAGGATAAGACGCGCTTCGTCTCGTCGGGTAGATATTCATTTTGAACGTATCTGGGTACGTTTCAAATAGTGCTACCTGACCTGGACTCAATAACGATTTGTATTTATCGAGGTTCGATTTGTCGATTGTAAATAGCACCTTGTCATCGGCAAATGGATCTGGGTGGTGCATTCCCACCTCGTAACCTGCTGGTGGTGCAGTAATACCACCATTCCACGCTGGAATGCTACCATCAGCATTACCTGCTTTCTCAGCACCGATTGGTGTTAAATCTTTTCCTAAACGTGCAACTTCATCTGGGCTCATTTTAGCCATTGCACTACTTGCAGACATTATTGTAATTATTGTTGCTGCGATAAATGTAGGTTTTCTAAACATAACGAAAGCCCTTAAATTGAATACTTAATATTAAATGAAACAAAGTCACGATCTGCGAAGGTATTTGTTTTACCACCACCCCAGAAGGTGTTGTAACCAAAATCAAATGACCAAGTGTTCAGGTAGTTAAAGTTTAGGTTAATCCCAAGTGATTTACGGTCTTCAACAAATAAGAACATTGGATCTGGTGTTATACCGTTCACATCATGCGAAAACACAACCTTTGGTGAGAAGTTAACGCCACTAAATAAGTTGTTGTATTCTCCTTTAGCAATCAGTCGATAGCCCCATGCTGATGCAGATGGGAATGGATTTGTTTCAGGTCCATTAGAAACCGCCTGATGTATTAATCCATACTCTCGACCCGATACACCTTCAATTACTCCGCTTCGACCAGTACCGGCCACGTTCAAACGAAGTTCATCATACTCTGGCATATCTTTGATTGTTACGGCACCGACTTCACCGACAACAGCCCAGCTGTCAGCCCCCAAAGATGGGCCAAATAGATGTGTTGCTGTCAACTGTGCTTGGATGGTGTCTCGTAATATATAACCTTGCGCAATTTCTCCAGGGTTTACGAAGGCAATATCATCACCTTGGCTTAACTGTGAGAAACCTTCAAAGTCTTCTCTTATCCCTGCAGCTGCAAGTTGTTCAACCATACCTGCATACAATAACTCAACATCATCAATTTGGAGAGGCTCATCTTCTCGGTATGCAATTTCACCAGATAGCGCAGTTTCACCAAGCGCCGTATTAAAGCTCAAACCATAAAGTTTGATGTCTTCAGGGTATGTGATCTTTGCCTGCGTGAACGCATTTAGATTTGTGATGTTGTCTTCTGTAATAGGATTATTTCTAATGTAATCCAGATCAGCAGCTAGCGCGGCACCAGTAAAGTTAGATGCCTTACCTGAAATAAGCGGTCTACGGCTATGGTAGTTAATGTAATATAGCGCAAATTCAGTATCATTAAGCTCAGGCGAGAATATGCCTAAACGTAGTCCATATTGACCACCATCATCAGGCTCGCTGATACCACTTGCACCCTTTCCTTTAAGCGCTACTCTCGTTGGATATGCCATGTACATCGCAGCGGCTGTCTGACCTATTGTTTCGGCAGTTGGCACAACCCCTTGTGCAACAAGTGAAGCTGTTGCGTCGGCGTATAAGCTATTAAGTGCATCGGTCAAGTGATACAAATCAATATCAGGGTTTGAGGTAAAACCAAGCTGAACGTTTTGCATGTAGCCGTTTTCAGAAGCAAAGTCATTAGTTGAGAAGTAGCTGCCGGTAGCTGGTAGTCTTGTTTCGTGCCATTGATACTGATAGAAGCCTTCAAGGTTTACGTTTTCAGATAAGCCAATTGACGCCCAAAGCATACCAACAGGGATAAAAGCTTCTTTGACTTCTGAACCTGGTGCTTTGAGTCTATCGATATCAACCGGGTTAACATTGATACCATGTGATATCAGCGTACTCTCACCCCAGTTTACTACCTGCTGGCCTAAACGTATCGATAGTGGGTTTTTACCGTCATTGAGGTCAAAATCAGCCCAGATAAAGGCATCAAGTAAACGAAAGTCTGAACAAACTTGTTCTCTTGTATTATCATCTTCACACGGGTCTACTTTCTTACCAGACACCGGGTTGGCATATGCAAAGTCTCCGTCTTCCATCGCAAAATCATAGAAGTACATAAAGCGTGTAAATAAACCAAAGTTGTCTTTGGTTATTGCGAGATCGTGCGTCCCTTTCAATAATTGTGAGAAGGTATCGCCTGAATCAAAATTCAGATTACCAGCATCACCATTATTTGAATAGGCGCCCTGTTGCGACCATATTTGAGACGAAGAGTAGATCGTATTGCCAGTCGTTGCTTTATAACCATCCCAATTAAACTGAGGATGATTACTCTTACCGATGAAGTCAAAATTACGGTCTTCTACACGAATACTTTGACCATAAGAGAACGTTGAGTCGAAAGTGATATCGAACTCACCAACTTCAAAACTAGCAGCTTGTACTGATGTCGCGGCAGCTCCCATGATTGCCGCACTAAGACCGAGCATGATTTTGTTTTTCACAAAGAGCGATCTTTTTATCATTATTTCTCCCCCTTTTGGCGGGTCTTGTCTAGAGCTTAAGCTCTTAGAGTTATTGTTTTTTGTTGTCTAAACGATAGAAGCGAAAGCGAGAAAATACAAATACTACGCCATTAAATCAACGCTTTTTCGCCTCTAGGGGCGCATTTTACTCTTGGTAAGACGTCCTACCAGATAATTTATAACACGTATTTCAAGCTTATAACAAACTCATTTAACAAAAATAAAATATGTTTTTCAGTTTGGCTGATACTAAGTAACTTTTTCTAACGACAGAAACTTGTTGCTATCATCCAAAATTAAGCGGAATCTGCCTCTGATCCCAATCGATGAAATAAATGGACGAATACGCTCAGCGGGAAAGCGTATCGTCTTCCCGCCATCTTCGATCACTTGTACTGAAGTATAATGTCCATGGTAATAACCAAGGCACTTATCATAACTCAATTCCATGTAAAAGAAGTACTCTTTCATTTACTGCGCCAACGCCTTTTCTACTTTTTCATATAAATCATCACTTAGCCCTTCTAGGCTCGCCAAACGCTCCAGCTGTGTTTTCATCAGCTTCTGACGCGTCTCATCATAGCGTCGCCAAGACATAAACGGCGTGATCATGCGGGAAGCATTTTGTGGGTTGATGCCATTTAGCTCGATTAGAAGGTCGCCAAGTAGCTCGTAACCTTTGCCGTCAATTCGATGAAATTGAGCCGGGTTACTGCGGGTGAAGCCACCAATGAGTGCTCGTACTCGATTTGGATTGCCTTTTTCAAAACATGGGTGGTCATAAAGTGTATTTATTTTCGTTATCACTTCATCATTTGGCAAGCTTGCGTGTAGTGCCAGCCATTTATCCATTACCAACGCGTCGTGACGCCACTGACTGTCAAACTCGCTGAATAAGGCTTCCATCTTCTCGTGCTCAGCTGATACCACAGCTTTGAGAGATGCAAGTTTAGTGGTCATATTATCTGACGCAAATTGTGTCCTCAGCGCATCTTCAACGAGTGTCGAATCAGTTCTAACCAAGTAGTATAAGGCTTTATTTTTAAATGCCCGAACGGCCACATCCTGCGCATCTAAAGAACCTGACTCGGTTGATGAAGTATAAGCGAGTTCCAAGTCTTGCTGTAGTGCCTGAGCAATCTGTGACTCAAATGCCTTAGATACATTCACTAACGCGTCTACTGGAATTGTCTTAAACTGACTCGCAAGCGTATCAAAAGTAGGTAAACTTAATAACTCTGCAAGCAGTGCAAGATCTCCTTCTAGATGCTTAACCAATGAAGATAAGGCACCGAGTACCTTACTGTCTAAGCTATAATCACCAGAATCAATCGCAGCTTTGACGGCGATCATAAATATCTGCTGCATCGCTTCCCAGCGAGCATAGTCGCTTCGTGCAAAACGCAAAATATGTAGCAATTCATCAGTGGAATAATTGTATTCCATAATTACCGGTGCAGAGAAATCTTCTAATAGTACAGGTACAGGTTTTGTTGCCACTTGCTCAAATTCAAAGCGTTGTTCAAACTCAGTAATATCGAGTGCTCTTTGAATTTCACCCTTTTGCGTCAATAACGGGATGCTCAGCCCTTGCTCATCAAGCAATTCCAATTTGAATGGAATATGTAACGGCGCTTTTATCGGATCGCTATCTGCATGCTGCTGTGTAACTGTCATTGTATAGCGCTGTGCAGCACTATCGTATTCTGTCACTACATTTAGTCTAGGCGTTCCATGTTGTTCATACCACAGCTTGAACTGCGTTAAATTAACGCCAGAGGCATCCATCATAGCATTGACAAAATCATCACAGGTCACGGCTTGACCATCATGTCGGGTAATGTAAAGCTGCATCCCTTTTTGGAAGTTCTCTTCACCGAGCAAAGTATGCATCATGCGGATCACCTCGGCCCCTTTATTGTATACAGTCACTGTATAGAAATTATTCATTTCTATTACTTTTTCAGGCCTGATTGGGTGGGCCATTGGGCCAGAGTCTTCAGCAAATTGATGAGTTCTCATCGCCATTACCGCGTCTATCCGATTTAACCCTCGAGACCCCAGATCGCTACTAAATTCTTGATCTCTAAATACAGTAAGCCCCTCTTTTAAGCTCAACTGAAACCAGTCTCGGCAGGTAATGCGATTACCAGTCCAGTTATGGAAGTACTCATGGCCAACAATTGATTCAATAGTGTGAAAATCTCGGTCTGTTGCAGTTTCTTGGCTTGCAAGTACACAAGCACTATTGAAAACATTGAGGCCTTTGTTTTCCATTGCCCCCATGTTGAAGAAATCTACTGCCACTATCATATAAATATCTAGGTCATATTCTAACCCAAAACGCAGCTCATCCCATGCCATTGCTTTTTTCAATGAAGTCATAGCATGTGGTGCTTTGTGTAAATTACCCTTATCTACAAATAGCGCTAATTTAACTTCCCGCCCAGACTTGGTTTGATAAGTATCTTCTAAAACATCAAAGCTGCCTGCAACCAAAGCAAATAGATAGCTGGGTTTTTTATATGGGTCATGCCACTTGGCAAAATGTCTGCCATCTTCAAGCGTGCCCTCTTCCACTTTATTGCCATTCGACAACAAAAATGGATACTTAGTTTCTGCGATAATAGTCACAGTGTAAGTGGTAAGTACGTCGGGTCTGTCCATAAAGTAGGTGATCTTACGAAAGCCCTCAGCTTCACATTGTGTGCAATAAGCACCATCAGATAAATATAACCCCTCAAGAGAAGTATTAGTCTGCGGAGATATGTGAGTCACAATGGTGAGTTCAAATTCAGCTGGCAGCTCATTCAATATAAGCTTAGCCTCTGTTTGCTCACGAGTGTGCCACTCTTTACCGTTTACTTGACAGGATTGCAGTTCTAAATCAACCCCATCCAATACTAGCTGTGATGCGCCAGCAGCTGCACGAAATTTACTAACAGCAGTCACTATGGTATTTCGTGGACTTAACTCAAAGGTCAAAGACAACTCATCGACTTGATGGCTAGGTGCAATATAGTCCTTACGATATTTAGCTTGTGGTTTTTGAGTCATAGATATTCCTTACAAAAACGCCCCAAATTGGGGCGTGTGATTAAATAAATTCATTTACGCCCATCTTCAATCATTGTAGGCGATTTTCGCTTTTGGATCTGAGCTACCGTCGATTGTCATCAGTAACCTTGTAGCTTCTTTTCAAATCTCAGCACTTACTTTGATCCTTCAACCTTCATCTCTGGTGGCGTAATTTTCAAAATTTTAATACCAAGATACGCATAGATAACCGCTAATAATGGGTTAATCAAATTAAAAAACGCATACATGGCATAATCAAATGGATTGATCAGAAGTACGCTCTGCATGTAGGCACCACAGGTATTCCATGGAATAAGTGGACTGGTAATGGTACCGCCATCCTCTAACGTACGAGAAAGATTGACACTTTTTAAGCCTCGCTTTTTATATTCTTCTTTGAACATTCGTCCTGGAACAACTATCGCTATGTATTGATCGGCAGCAACCAAGTTTGTGCCAACACAGGTAGCTATTGTTGACGCAATAAGTGAGCCCGTACTCTTAGCTATTTTTAAAATACTGCGTACAAATACATCTAAAAGACCTGTTTTTTCCATTATCGCGCCAAACATCAGTGCAGTCATCACTAACCAAGTTGTGGTAAGCATTGAGGACATTCCACCACCGCTGAGCAGATCATCCATTTTTGCATCGCCAGTTTGTAGGGCAAAACCATCAAAAAAGGTTGCCCATACGAGTTTAATATAGCCAACTAATTCACCTTGGCTGCGATCAATTTGACTCGCAATTAACTCTCCTTGAAACAAAACAGCCCAAACAGCACCGATCACAGCGCCAATCGAAATAGCGGGAAAGGCTGGCATTTTTCTAATCGCAAGTCCCAGAAGCACTAATAGTGGAACTAGCATGAAAATATTTATATTAAAGTTGCTTTGTAATATAGAAACGATCTCATCTATGCGTCCGGCCTCGCTATTTACCTCAGCGTTGAAGCCCATAAAGATAAAAATAATAAGTGCGATGACAAAGCTTGGGACTGTCGTCCACAGCATATGTTGAATATGATCAAACAAATCGCTTCCAGCTACTGCTGGAGCGAGATTAGTCGTTTCAGATAACGGGCTCAGTTTGTCACCAAAGTATGCTCCGGATATAACAGCGCCCGCCGTGACCACCTGGTCTAGCCCTAAACCTGTCGCAACACCAAGCAGTGCAACACCAATAGTGGCAGCCGTTGTCCATGAGCTACCGATACTCATCGCGACCACGCCACAGATCAAGCAGCTCGCGGCATAGAACCAGCTTGGATTAATAACCTGCAAACCGTAATAGATTAACGTCGGAACAGTTCCGGATAGTAACCACGTGCCGATTAAGGCACCAACCATCAACAGAATGATAATTGCCCCAAGGGAAATCGTGATCCCCTTGATCATCGCTTCTTCCAAAGTTTTCCAAGTGTAGCCATTTTTCAAGCCAATTAATGCAGCTGTGAAAGTAGCAAATAACAATGCTATTTGGTTAGGACCCGACGAAGAACTATCACCATACAGATATACGGCGGCCCCCAGTAAAGTGACAAGCAGCGTAATCGGGATAAGCGCGTCGACAAATGACGGCTGTTTTTGTTGTTTCAAAAGGAATACTCCTATGCACGACGACTCATGCTTATAATTATTTTATTTGTAGTATACCGTTTTGAGCCGTTTTGAATATCCTTGTACGATGTGGACAAACCACATTTAACATTCAAAAAGCCTCAAAAAAGTATTAGCCCAAAAAATTTCGCAGATCATAGCAAAGATTGTAAAATAAAAGTAATACCAATTTCACTAATTAACCTGAGGTTTAGATAAGGAATGTTCTAACTCATTGTTGCTAGGACACAACTTAGTTTTCTCCTTGTCTAGACAGAAAGTTTTAGGGGACCCCCTTCCACGTCCTGCTCTCGCTAAGGTAACTGCGCACCAATAGCTAGCATCAATTATCAGCAGCTAAGGTTAGATAGGATGATACAAAGATAAAAGGCGCTTGAAGCGCCTTTTATCAGTTACGAACCTTGTTTGGCTATTCGACCATACGATATGAGATCTTGTGTGATCAGTGCTGCCTCTTCTAGATAGGGATCTAGCTCAGATATGACTTCAGGTGCATCGTCTAAATCTTCGACGGGTTCCAAACCAAGTCGTTTCAAGCGCTCATTTGTACGTTTCAGTACGAGTGCATCTCGCTCTTCACGCTCTTTAATTCGCTCGGCTTCAACCAAAGATATAGATTTATCGTCTTTACGTGCCTTGTATTGTTCAATATCTTGATAGACATAAGTGAACTCAGGCTCTTTTTGAACTCGCTCGTCATGGCGCTTACTTAAATATTGGATCATAGAAGATAAATTATCCAAACTTGAGTATTTGGCCCTAACGATGCTATCCCAAGGTAATGCGTTATCTTCCTGACTTTCCCCCCAATCTTCAGGGTTGACAGCTGAAGGCAATAAAATGTCTGGAATCACGCCTTTGTGCTGCGTACTACCACCATCAATACGATAAAACTTAGCAATGGTATAAGTTACGCTTCCCAAAGGATTTTCAAATAAATCGTAATTCTTACCCAGCCCACGATGTTGCTGAACCGTACCCTTACCAAAGGTTTGCTCACCAATCACAACGGCACGGCCATAATCTTGCATCGCAGCGGCGAAAATTTCAGATGCTGATGCGCTATAACGATCAACAAGTACAGTTAAGGGACCATCGTAAAATGTAATGCCATCTCTATCTTGTTGGCTTTCAACTCGATTATATGCTGTGTGGATCTGAACAACAGGGCCTTGGTCGATAAAGAGACCTGATAGCTGTGTCGCCTCATACAAAGAACCACCACCATTTTGTCGTAAATCGACGATCACACCGTCAACTTCTGCTTCTTTTAATTTGGCAAGTTCAGTTTTTACATCTTGAGAAAGGTTGTTGTAAAAACTTGGAATTTCAATAACTCCAATTTTGCTCTGCAGATCAGAGTACTTAGCTTCAAATACCTCTGACTTTACAGCGCGGTCTTCAAGTTTTACTTTGTCTCGGACAATCTCAACCACTTTTGGTGTACCGTGGCTATCAGCACCTTTCAAGTACTGTAAACGTACTGTAGTGCCTTTTGGTCCTTTAATGAGATCGACAACGTCATCTAAACGCCAGCCAATCACATCTACAAATTCTTTTTCACCTTGCGCGACACCGATAATTTTATCTTCTGGTTTCAGCTTTTCAGTTTTATCTGCAGGCCCACCAGGCACTAAGCTACGGATAACTGTATAGTCTTCATCATAACTCAATACCGCCCCGATGCCTTCAAGCTCAAGATCCATGTCCATCTTAAATTGCTCGGCTCTTCGAGGGGACAGGTAAGAGGTATGTGCTTCGATGCTACGTGCAAAAGCGTTCATAATGACTTGAAACGCATCTTCACTGTTAGTTTGGGCCAAGCGCTTTTGTGCATTTTTGTATCGCTTGGTGAGTATTTCTTTAATTTCTTCCCAGTTTTTACCAGTCAGTTTCAATCTCAGCGCATCTGATTTAACACGCTGGCGCCAATACTCATCAAGCTCAACCATTGAATTTGCGTAGTTATCGTCTTCTCTATCAAAAATGAACTCGTCTTTTTTCTCAAAGTCCATTTCTTTTTCGAGGAGACCTATTGCAAAATCATAACGTTCAAAACGTCGCTTCATACTCAAATTGAACATGTCATAGGCAAATTCGAGTTTGCCTGAAATCAATGCGTCGTCAAAGCGCTTTCTGTATTGCTGAAAGCTTTCGATATCCGACTGCAACAGCAAGGATTTATTAAAATCGATTGCTTCTACATAGCGGTCGAATATCTTATCAGACAACGCATCATTAAAGCTGAAGCGTTTATAGTGTTGTCGAGTAAATAAGTTGGTCACTCGCTTACTAGCCGTTGTATGCTGCGCTTCAGGTTTAAGAACCGGCAAGTCTTTAATGGTGACTGTGCTTGTCGAGGCTAAAGAAACACTCGATACGAACGCTGCGACTAGGGAAATGAGTGGTAACTTTTTACTCATATACAACTCCTTATTGGATAAATAGGCTGTCTGCTTTGGTCTTAACTTGCATTCCTGTTACAAGCTCTACGTGCACTTCGTCATTTTTAACTTCAGTGATAGTAGCATTAACAAGCGCTTGACCAAGCTTAACTTTTACTTTGTTATTAACCTTGACCTGTTCTGCTGGTAAAGGTTCAACTTTACCACTGCGCTTAGGTTTAACTTCAGCAGGTTTATTATTCATTTTAGGGCGTTTTTGGTCTTGACGATCCCTTCCATGTGGTTTCTTTTTGTAAGATTTTGTTTCGCCATCACGATTGTTTGGACGCTGTGGCTTTTTGCGTTTAGCCATTTTAGCGCGGCTCTCAGCAAGTGCCTTTTCCGCATGCTCCACATGTTCCTGCTCAACCTTTTCAGCTTGATTACCATCAAGATCAATACGGAACTCATTTTTAGTGACAGCTTCTAAATAGCGCCAATTAGATGTGTATTTACGAAGCGCTTGACGTACCTGAGTTTTACTGACTTTGTCAGACCCTTCAATACGCTCTGCGATATCTTTAAAAATACCTACTTTAAGTGGTTTGATCCCTTCCTTTTGCTTAAAGCACTTAGGAAATTCGGAAAATAAGAAGTCTAATACTTCATTTATGTCTTTTAGCTTGTTTGTGGTTTCCATTTTTAAACCTATTAATTACATCTGCTCATCGAGCGACGAGTTTATATAGTGTGTTACCCAGTCAGTTAGCTCTTCTATATCTGCTTCAAGAAGTGCCAAATCACCGCGAAGATGTTCCCAAATGCCTTCGATGAGATTATCAATTGTATCGCAATCTAAATCTTCAGGGAGTAAATCCCAGGCGTGATGAATAAGCTCATTTAAGCGCTCTGCAACCACCTCTTCTTCGCCTTCCCAATCACCAACATCGGCATAGGAAAACAAATAATCTTGTACCTGAAGCATATCCTTCATTAAAGTGTTTCCTCAAAAACTTTAACAAATGCTTCTAAGCCTTTTTTGTCTTGCTCATCAAATCTTGCCAGACTAGGACTGTCGATGTCTAGCACAGCTATCACTTTATTATCTTTGAAGACAGGGATGACGATTTCTGAATTTGATGCCGCGTCGCATGCAATGTGACCCGAAAATGCGTGAACATCTTCAACCAGCTGCGTTTCGCAGCTTGCCGCAGCAGTTCCGCACACCCCTTTTCCTACGGGTATACGGATACAAGCTGGATTACCTTGAAATGGTCCAAGTACAAGTTCATCTGCACTGTCCATAAGATAAAACCCAGCCCAGTTGATATCCTCAAGGGTTGTAAATAAAAGCGCACTCAAGTTAGCCATATTGGCAACCATGTTATGCTCACCACTGATCAAGCCCTGAGCTTGTTTCACTAAAGTTTGATAAAAATCTTGCTTTTGCATTACCATCAAATTCACGAATTGAACGACAAAAGCTAAAGGTACTCTTTCGGAGAAATAATTAAAACCTTTTCGACTGAAAAAGTATTAATTATCTGTAAAAGCTACGCTACTCGGTCAATTATCACTCAGTTTTATGATTGCGTGCCCGCAAACCAAACAAGAAAAGCCCTGCTGCTAGCATTGACATTAAGGCGTTAACAATAAAACCCACTCCCGATTGTGTGGAAAAAAGATAGCTGAATAGCGCACCACCAAGTAAACCCAATGTTAGCAAACCGCTATATTGCACCTTGTTGTACTTAAACATGAGGATATATCCAGGGACAACGAATAGGCACATGGCAAGACCAACGATATAAGCATTCGAAATTGCACTAAGTAGTAAGTTAAAGAACATCTCACTGCGACCGAGTGTAAAGCTGTAGTAGATACCAAGTACACTGCCTACGATCAATGGGGACAATAAAGAAAACCCTACCCCTTTGCCAACTTGTTTCATATTCAACACTCTCTACACATATTATTTATTCAACATGATAGAGTATTGTGCAAGCCAAGACCCTGCACTAGCAGACTTTGGTCTAATAGGGATTTTAATCGAGTATATACGGCTGAAAATATAGCGCGGAAAAACTTGATACTAGAAACAAAAAAGCCCTCGAATTCGAGGGCTTGAAATGTGGCGGAGAGATAGGGATTTGAACCCTAGATACGCTATTAACGTATGCCGGTTTTCAAGACCGGTGCTTTCAACCACTCAGCCATCTCTCCAAAACCTAAAATTTACGCATTGTGGCATAAATCAAAAATAAGTGGCGGAGAGATAGGGATTTGAACCCTAGATACGCTATTAACGTATGCCGGTTTTCAAGACCGGTGCTTTCAACCACTCAGCCATCTCTCCGCAGCGGGGCGAATAATAGAGAATCCCCCTGCGCTTGTGAAGCTTTTTTTTAAATTTTTTGACTGTTTGCGTAAATTTCGCCCCTTTCGGATAATTAGCAATCAAAATTAAGCTGTTTGCTGTGTTTCTGCGAACTTATCACAATATTCAATGTCTTAAGCTAAAAAGAAACTATGATATATACAATCACATTAACAGCGATATTGATCTAGAAACCATTGCCCCAACATATAACTATTGATACTCTTGTCCGAGTTATTTTTGGGACAGCATGTTTTACTAAGGAGCTTGAATCATGGCATTCAATCATTCATACAACACTGCAAAACCGTTAATGTCGACAATGGAAACCAATAAAGTGTTGAAAAACACTTACTTCCTATTGGCTATGACATTGGCATTTAGCGCCGTAACCGCTGCAATTTCTATGACAATGGCACTTCCGCCAATTACGGGGATTGTATGTTCACTTGTGGCTTTTGGCTTGTTATTCGTAATAGGTAAAAAGGCAAATTCTTCATCCGCGATAGGTTTGGTCTTCTTGTTCACCGGTATTCTGGGTTTTGGTTTAGGTCCGATGCTCAACCATTACGCAGCATTACCAAACGGTGGTATGCTAATCGCACAAGCGCTTGGTACGACCGCACTCATTTTCTTTGGTTTATCCGCTTATGCACTAACAACCAAAAAAGACTTCTCGTTTATGGGTGGCTTTTTAACGGTTGGTTTAATCGTGGTTATTATCTCAAGCCTAGTAAACTTGTTCATTGGATCGAGCATCGCGTTTATGGCAATTAACGCGGCAGTTGTTTTATTAATGTCTGGCTTTATCCTTTATGATACAAGCCGAATTATCAACGGCGGCGAGACAAACTACGTGCTTGCAACTGTGAGCTTGTATTTAAGTATTTATAACTTATTTACCAGTATCCTTGCCCTTTTAGGTGCGTCGGATGACTAACTCAGAATTTCTGATAAAATAAGCCCCATTACGGGGCTTTTTTTATGAGTAAAATTTGAGTCAAATAGCCATATCAGTGCACTTTGGCGTAGCTGCACAGTCAAAGTTAACTTTACTAGAACGGTATGTCGATGCCGCTATTAAAAGTGACCATCAAATCGCATGTATCTTTCTATACCAAGATGGTGTTTATCACGCCAGTCAAAATATCATACACGCTTCCGACGAATTGCAACTAAACGCACTTTGGCAACGCATCAAAGATAAAGGGATCCCCCTGTTGCTGTGTGTCACCGCTGCGGAAAAGCGCGGCGTTAACATCGAAGACGTTAGCCCTTTCACCGTTGCTGGCCTTGCGGAGTTTGCCATGATCTCGAGTAAGTCTGATAAGTGGATGCAGTTTAAATGAGTAAAAACGTGTTAATTATTTCTCAAACCAGTCCATTTGACCAAAATAGTCTGAAAGAAGCGCTCGATGTCGCACTAATCTATGCAGCGATTGATCAACAAGTAAGTTGGCTTTTTACCGGTTCTGCTGTGCTATCGCTCCAGAAAGCCCTTAATGCTCCACTACTGGGTTTAAAAGACATGTTTAAGCAATTAAAAACTCTGGAAATTTATGATGTCGAGCGGGTTTATGCCTGTCAGTCAGCGATGGAGGAGTTTAACGTATCAGCACACTCCCTTGCTGTTGCTACTGAAATCAAAAATCAACATGAAATCCTTGCGTTAATCAAACAACATGACTTTGTGGTGACACTATGAGTACGCTACATATTATTTCTAGTATCGAAGCATGCAATCAGTTGCAGTTTGTATCCCATCACGACACAATTTTATTATGTAATGATGGCTGCTTTGGGCAAACGCGTATCTCAGCTGGGGATGCAAATGTGGTGATGCTGCAAACTTGCGCCAGTGCCAGAGGTATTGTCCCAGAAGCCGGAGTAAAGCTTATTTCTGACAAAGATTGGGTTGAGCTGACCATTACGATGAACAATTCAATTACTTGGTAATCATCATGCTAAAATTTAACAACCAAACTATCGAGACAGATAAACAAGGCTATTTGCTAGATCATACTCAATGGACTAAAGATTTAGCACCCCTTCTAGCCGCAGAAGAAAATATTGAGCTTTCAGATGCACATTGGGAAGTCATTGAATTTGTGAGAAATTTTTATCTCGAATACAATACCAGCCCCGCGATCCGCATGCTGGTAAAGGCAATGGCTAAAGCACTAGGCGAAGATAAAGGTAATAGCATCTATTTATATAAGCTATTTCCAAAAGGCCCAGCCAAACAAGCAACAAAAATAGCCGGATTGCCAAAACCCGCCAAATGTATTTGATAATACTTGATAAAAAATATGAAGCTTATTACTCCATAAGCTTCATATTTAATCATAATAAGTTCAAATTAGTTTGAAGCAATTACCCCATCAAAAACTTTATCAATCATTACTTGAGCCAACCGTTCATCTATAGACAATGGTTCAGGCACTGCATAATCAATATCCACAACGCCATTGTCCGTCAATACCAACTTAGATGCTATTTGATATTTTGACAAGCTTCGTGAGCTATAGTCATAGACATAAACCTTTTCTCCTAATTGCCCCGTATGCGCTCTAATTGCCTCACTTTGTTTTTTTAGATCGGAGCACATATGACAGCTGGTTAAGACATTATATTTAGCTTGAAAACCACAGTATGCTATAAAGCTCACTAATGAGAGAAATATTAATAATAGCCCTAAAAGATATTTTTTCATATTGGCTCCTAATTAAGCATTTGGAATCAGTTCTCTTAGTACGTTTCCAACACGTTATGCTGGCTATCGTAAGCATTAAGTACTTTAAAATCCTCGCCGTCACTTTGCTCACTTTCAACCGCAAGCACATAACTTCCATCGGTAAACACTAATTTATGAAGGAGCTTTAAATCTACAAGTTCATTGGTATCCATATCCAAAATATCTCTAATTGAAATTAGCAAAGGCTTGATACGACTTTTTAGATTAACAATAATTTCCTTATTTAAGCTACTTCTCATCGCCGATGTTAAGATAAAGTCATTTGCATTCTCCTTGCTCCAATCCCCTTCAACCTGGTGAGCTGCTATCAAGTAGGGTGATTCGCTCAAATAGCTACCATAATTCAAGCTTTCCAGAAATAATGATTCTAGTGGTTCAAGCGCCATTGACTCTTTTTCAGTTAATGAAAGTACTCTGTATTGCGGTATGTAAACTTGCTCACCCTCAACACTCGCTTTATCATGATAAATTTCGACCTTGCTCAAGTTTCTATTTACAAAATCATAAATAAAAACAATGCCATTATTGCCTATGCCTAATATTTCTATTGCAACACTTCTAGCCTCAATATCTTGGCATCCATGGCAACCACCTAATAATCTAAATTGATTACTACTCATTTTCTCTGTGCTTGAATGGCAAATAAAACTGAAAAACAAGATAAATACAAATGAGATCTTAAAGTTAATATTCATAATTATTCCTTTTTATATAATATTAATGAGTTACAAAGTCACTGACTAACTACAAGACGCTAAGCAGGTCATCCGACTATTGTCAGAGGAAATAGTGCAACTCGTCTTTATTCTCGGGCAAGAACGAGACAATTCAGCTTGTCGCATTCTTAGACCTAGCTCTGACATATACTCTTTGAAATTTTCATAACGAGCCCATTGCCTATGCTGATAATACTGTGGTGTATTGGGGGCGTGACAGGGATGGTGTTGCCGTCTCCATCTTTAACTTCAACTATGCTATAGGTTTGTCTATGTAGGTTAGGTTCAACTTTTACGTATGAGCCATCTGGAAAAATTATATTAAAATCAAATTTCTCTGAAAAGATCGCAAATCTTTTTATGTTAAGAGCAGAAGTAATCCTATTTACTAAGGTTGAAACTCTATTATATCCAAGCCGAAAGTGCGTATCAAATAATTCATCTCGCATTTGTGAACTCCGAACAAAGTCATAAGCGTTGTTACATAGGGACTTGAGCTAACAACTATATCAGTATGGAGAGAGCCTCGGTTAACTTCATAGGTTAATGAGCGCTCTTTAAAATCATTAAAGACTTGAACAATATTTTGCCCATACTCTCTTTCTCTAGATGATAATACTTCAGCTCTCACTCTTTTTTTGGGACTCGCAGGGTAGGGTCAACTTGGATCCACTCATAATATACATAATACTTTTTAAGTGTTCATGCTGGGTAATTAAATACGAAAATAGTGCCACTTTCCCCAGGTTCCCATGTGTCTTTAGCGGCAGATTGACTATAGCTTTCGCTACATCCATGGCAGGCTGTCATATTATGTTTAAGATCAGTGTTTAGTTCAGAATTAGCCTGAGCATTACAGCTGAAGACTAAGGCAAAAGCAAAGTAGATTATAAAATCATTTATTCCAAATGTTCTTTTCATATATTTATCCTTAAATATTTACTTTAAAACCAAACTTAGAGTAGTTTAAAAAAACAACCAAAATCAACATTAATAAAAAGAGAATTTTAAATATTTTAGATTATTATATTTTAAACAACAATATTATTAAGATAGAGATTTCAACTCAGTGTGACGGTGCCTGATTAATCTCAACCTAAACTTCGCTATATACTAGTGAAAAAAGAAACAGGCGCTAAATGCGAGGCCGAGAAAATTCCTAGGGCTTAGGCAATCAGCCGTAATATTTCGATGAATTACGCAAAGCAGCCTAATTTAACGAGAAGTACGCTTCGGGCTTGAATTCACGAGTACATAACCTGTTTGAAAAATAGCAACGCTATACAAAGCTATTTATAATTTAAAAAGCCTAAAACCTTAGACGATTTTAGGCTTTTTAAGCTATTCTTAACTATATTACTTCGTATACGCTCTTGGCATATCAGAATCTGTCGTATATCTGTCTCTTAGTTTATCATGGCGTGACTCGGTAGACACTTCCTCGCCATTGATCCAGATCTTATCAATTGTAGTGCTAAATTCAAAAGGATCTGCGCTCCACATCACAATATCTGCGCGCTTGCCAACTTCTATTACACCACCATCAATACCAAGCGCAGCCGCTGGGTTTGCAGTAATTGCCTTTAATGCGCCAGCATGGCTCATACCATTTGCTACAGCAATACCTGCATCAAAACGCAGCTGGTAAACATTGTGACTTCCATCACCACCAATGGACAAAATAACTTTCACCCCGGCTTTTTCTAGCTTTCCAGCATTATCAAGGCTTGCGTGCATAGAATCAAAACTAGAGGGTAAATTTGACACCGCACTGAGGATAACTGGCACGTTAGCTTTAGCTAACTCGTCAGCGACTAATACAGCATCATTAGCACCTTTAATGATTAGGTCAAGGCCAAACTGCTCCTTAACTTTAATCACTTCTAATATATCTGAAGCTCGTGATACCGAAGCAATAACTGGCATTTCGCCCGCTAACACTTGAGTTAACACCTGCTCTTCAGCGGTTGGTTTAGCTTTGTCTTTATCATCCTTTTTATTTTGCTTTTCTTGGTGCGACGCAAGCTTTTTGACGACATTATCTAATGACTTTGCACGAGACCCTTCGCTTTTGGCACCCAAGTGAATAACTAAAGCGCTTTGCCTATCAGTTACGCTATCAAACGTACCCGATAAATCAACCACAAAGCCAAGCCCTGCGAATTCACTTTTGCCACCCCAAGGCGTAACTAAGTTTTGTGTAACACCACCCTTTCTTGCGTACGCGATCAAGCTACTACGAGGGTTAAATGCAGTACTTGCATCAAAGTCTATACCAGCTGCGTCATCACCGGCGTCCCGAGAGGCTGCGACTGCCCCCACCTCAACCAAACCTAGTTGGTTCATGGAGCCGATAAACCCTGGCGTGATAATTTTACCACTGGCGTCAATCGTCACATCAGCATTTATGTTATTTGGATTAATCGCTTTTATTTTACCGTTTTCAATTAGTAGCGTGGCCCCCTCAATCACCCCTTCAGCCGTCGCGGTGTGTAGAGTAGCATTTGTAATTGCAGTGACTTCTGCAAATGCAGCCGAATGAGCAAGTAAAGCGCTAGTGATCATGGCTAATTTCATGGTTTTCATCTCATCAACTCCTTACTTTTGACCTAACATAAAGTCACTAACTGCTTGGTATTTTTCATCGTTGCGGTCATAAACTTTGCCACCATCTATAAATACCTGCTCTGCTTGAGAATAAACACTAAAAGGATTCGTGTTCCAGATCACCACATCGGCCTGCTTACCCTGCTCAAGCGATCCAGTTTTGTCTTGGATCCCAAGAGATTTTGCTGCATTGGCAGTGATCCATTTGATAGCATGTTGCTCACTAATATTGAAGCCTGACTGATTAGCTGTATTCATCACTTTTGATGCTTCATGATTTAGGCGCTGGATAGTTGTACCTGAATCTGAGTGAACCACTGCACAAGAGTTCTTAACTGCATCAACAATAGCAACATTCTCCTGAACCATATCGTACGCTTCCATTTTGAAGCCCCACCAATCTGGCCAAAGTGCCGCACAGTTACCATTTTCAGCCAAAAGATCAGCAACTTTATATGCTTCAATACCGTGATGGAATGTCCCTGCGTGATAACCAAACTCTTTTGACAAGTCGATCATCATGGCCATTTCTTCAGCTTTATAACAATGGTTATGAATTAAAATCTCGCCGTCTAACACTCCACGTAAGGTATCAAGTTTGATATCACGTTTCGGTGCATCTGGATTCAAGCCAGCAGCATATTCTGCTTCATATTGTTCCCAAGCGCGCTTGTATTCACCGGCTTCAATCCACGCTTCTCGATAGCCAGCCATATTACCCATACGAGTATACGGTGCGACGCCCTTTGATCCATATACGCGCTTAGGGTTTTCACCACATGCCATTTTGAGGCCGTAAGGTGCATCTGGAAACTTCATCGCTTGCATTGTTGGTGCTGGCACATTTTTCAATGTAACCCCTCTACCCCCAAATAAATTGGCTGAGCCTGGTAAGATCTGTAATGTAGTGATCCCCCCTTCCCGAGCTCGGTTAAACCCGGGATCCTGAGGCCAAACAGAATGTTCGACCCAAACTTGTGAGGTATTTGGGTTAACTATCTCGTTACCATCACTGTGTGACTCTACACTTGGGCTAGGGTAAGCACCAAGATGTGAATGCACGTCAATAATGCCGGGCGTGACCCACTTACCTTGTGCATCTATTGTGGTATCAGCTGTGACGGACAAATCTTTGCCAACTTGTTGGATTTTCCCGTCAACAATAAACACATCACCTTGCTCAATCTTATCACCAGTCCCCGTTAACACAGTTGCATTAGTAATTAAAGTGGATCGTGAAGGTACTGCTTTATACGTGCTCGGATAGGGATTTTTTTCTATTGTTACTTTTTCTTTCTGAGGGCCGTTGTCCTGACAACCCATCAGCGCAGCGGCAATACCAGCTACAACTATGGAGGGAGTATATTTAACCATTTTTGTCATCTCTATTGTTTTTTTGTGACTTTAACTTGTACACCACTAATTTACGCAATTATGCGCTTTAGTGACAAGTAATTACGACGAACGCCCCTTATTATAACTTATGTTTTGACATTCGGGAGAGACAAAATCTAACCATTGATCTGGAATGTAAATTAACGTCAGTATTGACACGTTTTGACATACTTCCGTCCATTGGTTAAAAAATCGCATGCTTTTGTGAGATGCCGCATTAATTAAATGTAAATATTCTTATTTTGATAAAAAAACTTTTCCAAATATGACGGAGTGGAGAAAAAAATACCTTTTAAAACAGGGAAGTAAAAAACAAATACACACTTGTAATACTCTATTACATTCCGAATTACTTGATTTACAGCATTCACGAGGATCTTTGGCAATACTAACTAGGTGTCCAAGAGATAGCCAAGGAGCTAATCATGAAACTGTTCAATTTAGTATGTCTTACTTCACTTTTTGCTGCCGCGAGCGCATCAGCTGCTAATTTCAGTCCCGCAGACGACTCGGTCGCCACCAAAGTATGTATGTCTGTCGTTAAAGACAACAAGCTACATCTACATAACACACTAAAAAGTAGCCGTTTAGATAAGCGTATCATTGAAGACAAGCTACACTGTAACGATCTTCCTGTCGGCGAATTTGCAGCCACCTATGGCTTCAATACTGTAGCAAAGTATTTAGGTGCTGATGAAAATGTAAAAACCAGCATCAAAGACATTGCAAAAATCTCTGACAAAACCATACATGTCTCCGGCTCAAGGTAATCACTAAGCCGGCGACTCTAAGTTAGCAATTAGTATCCAAGGCGTAGATACCCTGACTACGCCTTTATCATTATCCCCAGAAAACTGCGATGACTTGAGCATTAACCCATTGAATAGGTCAAACTAACGCTGTTAGTAAACCAAACGATCCACCGAAAACACCACCCCAAACTACCAGCCAGCCTAAGTGTGTTTTAATCATATTTTGTATAATCTCCTTCACCATCTTAGGAGTCAGTTCGTTCAGTCGTTCATCTACTGCCGTTTCAATCGTCTTGTGAATGTCATCTCCCATTAGTCCAGCACTCAAGGCTTCGCTAACAGCAGCGTCAAACTCGGGTTGTTCACCAAGCTCAATAATAGCGACGCGCATTTTCTCAATAAATGGTTCCCTCAGTGGCTGGACGGCTTCTGTACCACCGAACATCTGTAACATTGCACCAAATTGAGAGGCCTCTATCACGTTGAGTAATCTGTCGAATGCAGGGTTTAGGTCAACTTTGTTCGCTATTGGAGTTAAATCGAATTTGGGATGTTCATTACTTAAAAATTTTTCTAACTTTTCTTTGCTGAAAAACTCACTCAAAATAAGTTCTCGAATAGATGCTTTAAACGACTCAAACTTTATCGTGATAATCCCCGAGCCGTATAGGAATGGTACCTTTTCGAATAACATATGTATCGCCAACCAATTTGTCATCGCTCCTGATAATGCAAATAGCCCTATTGAAAACACCACGTCCTGCTGCCACACCAGGCCGCATACTGTGATGACCGCCGCAATCAAATTGGTAATGATATTTTTATTCAATGTACTTCCTTTGGATAAAATCGCTTGACCGATATTCTATTTTTTTTATAAAAAAGCCTCAAGTATTTGTGATCTTGAGAATTTCAACCATATTTTAAAGTAAGTGGCTCTGTTGGATCTTACTTATGTGGAACAAGGTCAACCAACAAATCTCTGAATCTCTTCATGAAACATTTGAACTGTCTTCAAAACAGACACTTAAAAGCTATGGCTCTAAAAAGCTATACAAAATTTCTAACCAGCATCATCAATTTCTGGTGAAGGTGGCTCCCATACAAGCGCTTGAGCGTTTTGAGTGTGAAGTAAACAACAGAGAGAAGCTCATTCGCGATTCGGACTTTTTAATCGCAGACACCATTACCCTCGGTACCAGTGTAGAATTTTGCTTTTTGGTATTAGAGTGGCTAGAACTTGATCATCGTAACGAAAATTGGCTTGAATGCGGTGAAAACCTAGCAAAACTGCATCAACGTCACGAGCAAGAGATGTATGGACTGGAAGAAGATAACTATATCCATGAGCTACCTCAACCAAATCAGTGGCACAAAAAATGGGAAGTATTTTTCGCCGAGGAAAGAATCGGCTGGCAGCTTCAATTACTCGCTGAAAAAGGCGTTGTATTGACCGATATAGATACGTTTGTAGAGCACCTCAAACCGTTATTGCCACATCATGTCGCGCCCTCATTGGTTCATGGTAACTTTTGGCATGGCAACATTGGTTTCAGTGAGCGCAAGCCAGTGTTGTTTTCACCGGCTTGCTATTATGGGGATAGGGAGATCGATATCGCTACGGCTTCTTTATTTGCCCCACTCCCAGAGGCATTTTATCAAGGTTATAGTTCAATCTACCCACTTGCTGACAATGCGTCGCAAAGGTTAGCAATTTATAGGCTATACACACTGTTAGTTCAAGCTAACCTATTTGCTGGCAAATACCTACGGGATGCCGCAGAGCAGGTAAATGCAATACTCAAGTAATTGCCATATTTTCGTCATAATGAACTATAATTAGTTGGAGTACATCTTGGCCAATATTTGTGGGGGGCCAATGAAAAATCTATACCAGCAACGTATCGAATGCCCGCACTGCGGGCACCATATTTTCGTTAGCCTAGATACCAGTGAAGGTGATCAAGACTACTATGAGGACTGCGCAGCATGCTGTAGCCCAATACATCTAAATATGCATCTCGATCATTTGCATAACAAACTTGAGTTAAGAGTTGATAGCGACGATGAGCAAATATTTTGAGTAACTTAAAGTGTAGGCTCAAAGATACGGACTCGCTTGCTTAAGATTTCTGTTTTGAAGCGAGAAAGTCTTGTCGACAATACAGCTTTCCCTAAAACTCTCGGGCTAGATAAGAAGGTAAAGCAAGTTGTGCCCTGACAGTAAAGAGGTAGAGCACTCCTTCTCCAAACTTCTGGTTAAATAAATGTTTATCGCAATCCGCGTCAGATTCATTCCTTGATATTGAGCAAGTATAAAGCCTAGTTGGTTTCGTATCGTCAGCAAAAGTCAAAAAAGCGAAACACCCACGACACCATTTAATCGCTAACATGCTCCAGCAAGGACTGCTTTTTCATGTAATTTTCTACGGTATTTATTATCGTGTAGGTTTGCTGGTCGACCTCAATATTAACAGTATCATTCTCACTACAAGTACCTAAATTGGTTAGCGCCAATGTTTCTGGTATTAGGTGAAGCCAAAAGCCATGTTTGTCCACTTCCCCTACTGTAAGGCTCGCCCCATTTACTGCAATAAAGCCTTTATACATAACATATTTTAGCCATGCTTGCGGTAGAGCAATGTGCATTTTTACATTGCCAGCACTGCGTTTAATCACGCTAATATGGCCAGAAGTTTGAATGTGCCCTGAGATAATATGTCCGCCAAGCTCTGTGCCAAATGTCATTGAGCGCTCGAAATTAACCTGCTCTCCTCGCGTAATATTGCCTAGGTTTGTTAACGTTAACGTTTCATCAATCACATCGAAGCTAACCTGACCGACCACATCATTGTCTAATCGTTCAAAGTGCACTACGGTGAGGCAACATCCATTAATCGCAATACTTGCACCTAATGTGAGTTTATCTAAATATTTGCTGCCAACAGACACCACTAGCCTGACTAGGTTTTCTTCTCGTTTGGCTGATACAACTGTCGCTTTGGTTTGAACAATTCCAGTAAACATATCTACCCTCATGATTTCAGAAACTGGATTGTAACTAAATCAACTGAAAAGGTGTACTCAATATCCACATGATATTTTACCTCCTGTTAGTTTAACTTGGATCGCAGCCCAGACTAGAAAACAATTAAGCCTTCGGATATCAACCGCATGTATTAAAGCGCAAAGTTTTGCTATATGTCTTTTGCTAAAATAAAATAACGTTTTATTCCTCAAGCAGTACCGCATCATGAATTTCTCAACTTGGGAAGCTAGACGTTTGTTACAGTTGGCTATCCCCGTTTTTCTTGCACAAGTAACTTTAGTACTCATGACCGTTGTAGATACTATGATGGCAGGCCAGGTAAGCGCTGAAGACCTCGCCGCTCTTTCCATAGCGACGGGTGTTTGGAACCCTTTAATATTCAGTTTGCAAGGTATTTTGTTGGCATTAACGAGTATAGTGGCACACTGTCATGGTGCTAATGACCAAGCTGGCATAAAACAGTTTTTTCAGCAAAGTATGTATTTATCTTTAGGGCTGTTTTCTATCGGGATCTTAATTGCTAATTATACGCCAGTTGTTTTTAGCAACATCGGTGCTAGTGACAATGTGCAAGGTCTCGCACAAGGTTACATCGATTTTGTTAAATGGGGACTCTTAGGCTTTTTAATATTCACAGTTTATCGCAACGTAACAGAAGGTGTAGGACAGACCAAACCCGCATTCTATATCAGTGTCGTGGGGCTTGGTATCAACATCATTGCGAACTACATCTTTATTTACGGAAAATTTGGCGCGCAGCCCTCGGTAGCGCTGGGTGTGGTTTAGCCACCACAATTGTGCTGTGGTCTATGGCAATCGTACAGTGGCTTTACAGCCTAAAAAGTAAACATATTCCAGGTAAGGCTCTGATTACTGGGTTTTCCAAGCCACATCTATCGGTCATGAAGTATATTGCCGCACTTGGCTTTCCCATTGCCCTAGCAACGTTTTTTGAGGTCACGCTGTTCGCTTGTATTCCTTTATTTATTGCGGATTTAGGCTCAATAGCTGTCTCCGGTCATCAGATTGCAGCAAGTGTAACTACCATGTTGTTCATGATGCCTCTTAGTTTATCTATGGCTATCGCTATACGTATTGGAAATTTAACTGGACAAGGGGCAACAGCCAACCTTCGGGTTGCAATAAAAACAGCCTTTACTTTGGCAATCTTAATTGCACTATTTGTCGCGGTGGTAACGTATATAAGTAGAGATAGTATTGTGTGGCTATATACGAAAAATGAGGAAGTTGCTGCACTTGCGACCAGTATTATGGTTTTAGCCTGTTTGTATCAATTACCAGACGCGTTACAAGTCTCTGCAAACGGCGTGCTAAGGGGATTAAAATACACCAAGCCAATATCGTGGGTAACATTTATATCTTATTGGTTAATTGGATTTTCTCTGGGGTACATATTGGCAAAGACAGACTGGATCACAACAGCGATGGGGCCACAAGGGTTTTGGATTGGTATCATAATCGGGTTGAGTACCGCAGCGGTGTTGCTGGTGACATGCGTGAATAAGAGGGTGAATTTTGAAATTAGCAAAGCAAATACTTAGTCTAATTATCATATTACTTGTGACTGCTTGCTCAAAGCAGCCGTCGGATACGTTTGCAAATTATCAAAGTAGACTTGCTTCAGCCAGTGATATTGAAGTGGTTAAGCCTCAACCACTTCATAACATTGACATACAAACAGTATCTCAGCCGCAAAGCGAGCTGAGCATTTCTGTTTTAGATATTGCCCAAACTGGGCATTGTAAAATAACGAACTTAATTGCAGCTCAGAACAACCAATTAGGGAAAGTAAGTTATCCGAGTGAGCGATTAAAGTATACTATTGAGTTCCTTCAGCATGCTCCCGACTGCATTACTCATCCCAAAACCAAAAAAGAACTCAGCCAAATCTTGACCCAAGCTCTGGCAGAAAAGCGAACGCAACTGCCTTTGTTTTTTCTACATATGATGACTAATGAAAAAGAGCTCGCAAGCCTTGGGTTATTAACTACCTCAGAGATCCCACCAGAACCAACTGCACTAATGGGCGACACATTAGCGGCTGTTAATATACTCGCTGATGTGGCTGTCAATATAAATGATCCCGATCAGATTGCAGCAACCACTATAACTCCTGCATTAAAAATATTATCTCACCGATTTATATCGTCACTTTTGACCAGTTTACGTAAACAAACACAGTTCAATACCGCTGCCACTTTACAAATGAAAAATCTCAAGCTAGAAGAAGGCGTGTGTCGCAAAGGGAGTAACAGAAAACAGGCACAGATTATTAGTAATGTTTTCTCTAAGTACTACCTGAACGATATACAGCCATATCAAGCAATGTTAACATCAATAACACAGCAGCTCATCCGAGACTGGCAACCTATTCAGATAGTGTTTGAAAAACATGGCATTTCTGATCCGCTCATGCTGCAATCGCATTTAGACGAACTCAAAGCTTCTGCTAAAGCGCACGTCATTTGGTGGCAAAACTTTTATAAACTGTGTGAAATAACACCATCATGAACAAAAAAAAGGCAAACAATCAAAAAATTAGGAAAGGCGCTTGATCCAACCGCTCAGTCACTATATATTACAACGCGTTGACAGGGATTCCCCTGATAAACGTCAGTACGACCGTAGCTCAGTTGGTTAGAGCACCACCTTGACATGGTGGGGGTCGGTGGTTCGAATCCACTCGGTCGTACCAAAAACACCTCAAAAAATTGTACAACCGTAGCTCAGTTGGTTAGAGCACTACCTTGACATGGTAGGGGTCGGTGGTTCGAATCCACTCGGTTGTACCAAAACTCAATAAGTCTCAATATATCCAATACTTCCTTATCTCCATACAAATTTTTGCAAAATATATGTCTATTAGAATATTTCATTAGCAATATTTTTAAAAAAGGAACAAAGTAATACTAATTTTTTAATGATGGGTTAAGGGGTTGGCTTCTTATCATTATTACCTGTAATCATTTATATGGTAATTTCATTCCACAGATCACCCGAGCACCATTAGGACTTGTGTCTGCAGCCGAAGGATTTGTTTTCTTGTCAGGCTTTATTGCTTACTTGGTTTACTCACGATACAGCGAAGACAGCGCTAAACTCAAGACTAAAATTTGGCGGCGTTGTTGGACTATCTATAGCTTTCATATATTAGCTATCACGTTAACCTTTACGTTAGCCGGAATATTTCCGATATACGTATCACAATGGTCAGGATTTTTTAACGCAGCGAACTGGTTTGTCAGCCCCACGCAGAGCTATTTTTTAGCCTTTCTATTGTTAGAGCAACCGGGCTACCACGATATTCTAGTATTGTATTTAGTCCCTATGATCTTACTTCCTTCTGCTATTAGTGCCATCAAACGAGGGAATGCGACTAGGGTTGCAGCCATCACCGTCTTTATTTGGTTGATGTCTCAATTTGTAACTATGCAGTGGTTTACACCGTTGCTTGAGCTATTAGGTTTAGATGTATCAACGAATGTTAGCTACTTTAACCCCTTTTCATGGCAAATTTATTTTTATATGGGTGTCCTCCTTAGCTACTTAAAATATGATAAGAATATAAAGTTTAGCTTTCCCTTGAGCATTAAAGTTTTTCTACTTTCGTTGCTCGGAACTATAGTCGTCATTAAACACACGGCTCCTGAGTTAATGCAGCCGTACGTCTATGGTAGCGGTAGCGCTTCGCTCGTATACCAATTCAACTTATTGCTTGTCATCTATCTCTTTATGTTGTTAATGCGCAGCGTTCCTTTTGTCTTTACGTTGAAATATCCAGTTTTTTTAGGGCAACATGCCCTACCCGTCTTTAGTTTTCATACCATTGTTATTTACTTTTTACAGCCTTTCAGCAAGCCATATAATTAGCATATTAATGGAATGGACTCTCTCCACTCCCCATCGGCGTCATAATGCGCCATATTAGTTTGGGGTAAGTTTTCGCATAAACAAAGCAGAGAGAGTCACATGAATAAAGTAACAATAGGTTTAGATATCGCCAAGAACATTTTCCACCTAGTTTGGTTATCTCACTTAGGCAAGGTTCTAAAAAAGAGAAAACTTAAACGTGCAAATATCAAAGAGTACTTTGCTAATTTAGAGCCTTCGATTGTTGTTATGGAAGCTTGTGGCTCAACTAACTACTGGGCACATGCCATAGAAAGTTATGGTCATGAAGTTAAAGTTATCGCACCGCAGTATGTTGTTCCTTACCGAAAAGGTAATAAGAATGACTTTAATGATGCTGAGGCGATAGCTGAAGCATCACAACGTGCGAATATGCGATTCGTACCTGTAAAAAACACTGAGCAGCAAGATATTCAACTTTTGCATCGCATCAGAGAGCGAAGAATAAAATTCAGAACAGCAATAATAAATCAAACACGAGGACTATTAGCTGAGTACGGCATAATTATCGCCCGAGGGGCAAATCAGGTTAGAAAAGCAGTACCTGATATTTTAGAAGATGCAGACAATAAACTAACCGTGTTATCACGCAGACACATAGCGAGCTTGTATGACGAGTTGACCGAGCTGGATAAACAAGTCAATGCTTTGGATAAAGAAATCAGTGAACTTAGCAATACAAAAGAAGTATGCCAAAGGTTAAAAACAATGACAGGAATAGGGGCTATCATAGCAACGGCTTTTTACAGTGCAATAGGAGATGGAAAAGACTTTAAAAATGGTCGTCATGTATCCGCATGGCTTGGTTTAGTTGCTAAACAACATACAACGGGTGATAACCCTAAGTTAAAAGGGATAAGTAAACGAGGGAATACTTATTTAAGAACACAGCTAATTAATGGCGCAAGAG
>NZ_RCSQ01000079.1:0-20431 GCF_004103255.1 Pseudoalteromonas sp. PS5 | reverse complement strand
TCCCGAGCTGGGGTTAATTAAGGTAATTGGTATAAGATAAGCAGTCTAAGCTCGGTTAATTGCCGAGCTTTGTTTTTATCTCAAGCACTTCCCTATTTTCTCCCAGCTTAACCTCAATATCAGCGGTATTAGGGAGGCTTAATATCCCCCATTCAGACAAGCGTTGAAAGGGCTGGATAAATCGCTCAACTTCATCATCTCCCATCCCTTTTCCCGTCATCGCTTTTAGCATATACTCTTGTTGTAATCGCCAACGATATACCCTATCAAAGCTCAGCCCATTCAAATAAATTAACGTATCTATTTGTGAAAAAATAGGTTGATACTGTTGATGTAAAATTTCATTTACTTGTAGACGAAATGCTCCATCTGCATCGTATTGCCGCTCAAAGCGATTAACTGGTAATACTAACTGGTTATGCTGTTGTGGGACTTGGCCAATGCACCAACCTTCAATAATCAGTACCTGAAGTCCAGCAGCTACAGTTCGCCATTGTGATTTTGGTATTTTTCTGTCTATTGACTTGTCAAATATCGGAAGGGTTATCGCTCTTCCTTGTTTAAACTGGGAGATAACTTCTTGTAGTAGAGCCACATCATGTGTTCCCGGCAATCCTCTTTGCTGAAATAGTGAGTGTCTTTGCGAAGCTAGGATCGCCCGCTCCTCAGGGTCTAGGTAAAAATCATCAAGAGAAACATGCTCAGAAACAATCGCAGATCCTATTAACTGTTTACACAGCGCCTGGCTCAGTGTCGATTTTCCCGATCCTTGAATACCAGAGACTCCTATCAATAGCGGCTTTGTCGAATTAAATATTCCAAATTTAACTAGTTCTTCAGCCAATTCCATATTTTTACCCTTACCAGCCCGATAAAAACCTTATTTGCATTATAAACTTAACATGTTCCCAATACACCTAGGAAAAAATAAAGTTACATTAAACTTGAATAATTTACATTAATAAATTATTTTTACCTGCTATTGATAATACGGCAATAGTATAAATATCGGTACTATTGCTTATTTCACATAAAAATAATAAAGGAAATCACAATGAAACCACTGGGTAAAATACCATTTGCTAAGAGCACTATTTGTCTTAGCATGCTAGCTGCATCATCTAGCTTTTACGCCACCGCCGAAACACAGTCTAATGACGGTGCCAATGAACAAATCGAAAAGATTACCGTAACCTCTCGCCGCAAAGAGGAAACTATCATTGAGATCCCGATGCAGGTTTCTACTATCTCATCAATGGACATCGCTGATCGTAACTTAGTATCAGCTGAAGATTTCTACAGAACCCTCGCTGGCGCAGCCTCCCCTAGAGGCCAGCTTATTTTACGTGGCCTCAGTGGAGGTAACACAGCATTTCCTGATACCACTAGTGTATTTGTGGATGATGTTCCTTTCACGTTTGAAAATCTAAACGACGTAGAACGAGTGGAGGTACTGCGTGGGCCACAGGGTACACTTTATGGCTCGAATGCCATCGGTGGTACCGTGAGGATAATCACCAAAAAGCCAGTACTTGATGAGTTTGAATTTTTCGCGTCAACACAAGTTGGAAGTGAAAAAGATGTTGATGGCCTGCACCGCAACATTTCAATGGGCGTTAACATTCCTCTTGTTGACGATACATTAGCACTGCGAGTCAGTGGTAATACAGAGCATGAACGTTACCAAATGGTAAACATGAATACCGGCGTTCAAGGAAATGCTGATAGAGGCTTCATACGTGGCCAACTGTTATGGCAAGTTGATCCTGAAACTTCTGTTACTCTAGGTTATGCCCATACAACTTTCAGCGATACAGGCACAACAACAGGCGATCGCTCTACACCTGGTTATTACTGGGACTATAGCTTGACTGCAAATGAAGAAGCGGAATACGGGTATGATGTTGACTTCTTTAAGGTTTCTTGTCCTGAAACTGCTGAGCGTCCACAATGTAACGCTGGCAGTGCGCCTATTGCTAACAAAGGTGTACCACAAAAATACCAAATTTGGGACTTAATGGACCCATGGTCTGACGCAACGAATGACCTTTTCACCATCAATATTCAGGATGACAACTTCTTCGATATTGCTTCATTAACTTATGCGGGCTCTCATCGCACCTATGAAGAAGATAGTATTCAGACTTCATGGAGCCGTTTAGACGCGTCAGATATGTTCCGTACTTGGATCATTGATCATCGTAAATATGAGCGCGTGACTCATCAGCTACGTTTCCAAAATATTGATATAAATTCGCCTCTATCTTGGACTATCGGTGCTTACTATGATGAAGTAGAGTACGGCTTCGATCCAAACTATCAAAATCAATACCATGAAAAAGGCGACAAAGTATCAGCACTCGCATTGAACTGGTGGGGTGCAGATGCCACTCAAATAGGTATAGATACGTTTGGCAATCCACAAAACAACTGGAATCTTACGAATATTCGTGACTACACCGAAGAGCTTGCTTTCTTCGCTGATGTTGCATACGAATTTGATTTAGGGGACTCTGGTAGTCTTGAGGTAAATGGTGGCGTTCGTCGCTTTGAGCTTAAAGATGGCTCTCACTATACACAGGAAGGTATTTGGGCTACTTCTGAAGATAACTTAAGCGGTGAAGAGTCAGGTAATCGTTATAAGTTTAGTGTTTCTTACCGTCCGACTGAAGAAATGTCTGTATACGGCTTATATTCAGAAGGATATCGACCAGGTGGTAACAACGGTCCATTAGCAGCATCATGTGAGGCAGATCCACTTGCTAAAAACCGTAAAGACCGTTACACGTCTGATGCTATCGAAAACTATGAGCTGGGCTTTAAAGCAAGCGTACTTGACAGAAAGGTCGACTTCTCAGCGGCAGTCTACCGTATTGATTGGACAGACATAAAAACCTCGGTATACATGGACACTTGTGGTTTCTCATACACAGCTAACGGTGGTGAAGCAAAGTCTGAAGGTTTCGAATTTGAGTCAACAGCTCGTTTAACTGACGACCTAACGATGTCATTCAACACGTCATATACAAGCTCTGAGATCACACAAGATAATGAGTCTATCTCAGCAAGTGCTGGTGATAAAATGACAATGGTACCGGAATGGAATGCGTACCTCGCGCTTGATCAAAATATTCAATTATTCGGTAAAGATGCTTACATCCGAGGTGAATACTCTTTCTATGATGAATATAAAACCCACTTCAACGTTCGTGATGAAGATAAGACACCAGCGTATAGCGTATTTAATGTGTCTGGACGTATTCAGTTAAGCGATAGCTTAAAACTTAGCGTATTCGTCAACAACTTATTTGATAAAGAAACTGCAACATACATGCGTGCACGCTCGAGAAATGCCAATAACTCGGCAGCTCAAGAGTACATTAACTACCTCAACGGTCGTACAATTAGCCTCCGTGTTGATTACACTTTCTTTTAAGAGATAACAAAAGTGCCACCAAACTGGTGCACTTTTGTTCTTTTAACACAGCCCTTTCTTGCTAATTCTCTCTATCTTTTACCAATTCTCTTAATTAACCCGAGATCGGTTTAAGCCATCAGTTCATCAATAGAAATTGATGGCTTTTTTTCTTTGTGGCTGTATGCAATCAGCGCACCCAAGACTGTTAATATGGTTGTAAAGAAAGAAGACTATAAGTTTGCTTAACGCTGATATTCATTGGCAAAACTAAACAAGGTTCACCAGCAAGAATTGCAAAGATAGACATTGACGGGAAACGGTTCAGAGCCGCTCTATTAAAACCTGATAATACCAAGGGCTGTTAGAAGCCGTCGTGATTGATAAGGGAATAGAGGCGGATATCCATCAGGGCTAGAGCGGATAAATCCGCTCATTAAAAAGCCGAATATATGGCAGCAATGAACTTTGAAATTCTATCAATTACTATCTTGTAATCGGAGAGAGTCCATATATGGTATTAGATTAATTAAAGTTTTTAATATATTGGATAGATAAGTTCCGCCCCTGTTGTGGTACATGACCATCAATGAGTCGGGGGTCAAATACTGTAAACTTTTTATCGAATAAATTTTCTGCTTTCAGTTGAATTTTAGCGCTGTCATCTAGGTGAAAAGAAGCTGTGCCGCCAATTAAGTAGTAACTCGGTTGCTCAAAATCGTCAATTGGCGATTCAGGTGGTGCTGACATAAATGTGCTATCACGCCAAATTGCGTTCAACGTCACTTCCACGGACTCTTTTTTGTACGTAAAGGCAAGCGCCGAAAACTTTTTAAAGCTACCATTTAATGGCTCATCAAATAACTGTGTGTACGCAGCTTGAACCCAAGTAGTACTACTTAAGTTTATATTGGCATTGATCTCAATACCTTGCATGCTGGTCTCGAAGACATTGTCAAAAGTGAACTCTGCCTGTTCATCATCTATTGGCACTAAATTAATGAAGTCTTCCAATTCGTTATCAAACAACACGACATCAAACTGCTTAGACTCGTCTTGATAGTGCCAAACAAGCTCTGTTGTTTTTACATACTCTGACGTTAAATTTGAATTCCCCGTCGTCACATCATCATTAGAGTTCAATTCATTACTGACAGGCGTACGGAATGACTCGCCGTACTGTAGCTTCAGCGTATTTACACTGTTATAGCTATATACAAAAGCAAGCCTTGGTGAGAGCTTATCATCAATGTCTTTGACTTCGTCATAGCGAACTCCAGCAAACATACTAAGTCTATCGTTAAAAAGATATTTGGACTGAACATAGCCTGCATATGAGTCAAAATCTTGAAGTAACGGGTAAAATGGCGCATATTCCATGATAGTCCGAACACCACCTAGATAATTACGATTATATATAACAATATCGCCTACAGTTTGATCATAATAAGTTGTTCTGACTCCTGCTTTGCTTTGTTCTTCCTCTGACAACTCAATACCAAAGTTCCAGTGCAATGTGTTACTCTGTTCAAAATCACCATCTAAGTTGTAGGTTAAATCCTTTGACTGCCAAGCAGGTCCAACTAAAAAGTCCCCTCCTTGCGTGATCCCTATTTCGTCAGCGGTAACGATCAGCCCAGCACTGTCAATATTATGTTCGATAAAGCTCACGGTGTGCGTTAATTTTAGTCGCTCTGAGAGTTGCGATTGATAAGCTAATATCGCAGCATAGTTTTCGCTTTTGTGCTCATTTTCACGAGAATAACGCGCTAAGTTAAGAAATTCATCAAGTTGAGTTCGGTTATATCGAATTTGCCAGCTCAGCGCTTGTGCTTTCCCACCTACCGTAATGAATAGTGACTCCAAAGGATCCTTAACGGTGCCAGAAAAGTAGTCCTCTCCAGAGCGTTTATTGAACCCGACGTTAGCGTAAAGTTCATTCTCATCAGCTAGTTGTGTAGATAGATTTATTGCAGCCTGAACACCGCCATGCTCTGCGTATCCAATAGACAACTGGTTACTTTGCTTTTTGGTTATCACATTCATAACACCAAGAAAAGCATTACTACCATAAAGCGCAGAGCCGGGGCCTCGGATAAATTCAACTTTATACACAATATCAATAGGAATGAACGGCGTATAGACGGACGCTTTACCAAAAGATGACTCATTCAGTCGCTGCCCATCAATCATCACCAACACATGTCCCGTATCTAAATACACCCCACGGGTATGCTCTTTTGGTACAGCGCCGACCCAATCACCTCGCGTCGACTGAAACCCAGGCACGAAATTCATCAAATCATATACATTATCAACACCTAAACTATTTATCTGTTCTGAGTTGAATACTGTAATGCTAGATGGGACTGAAGCTCTAGTCTCATCGGTTTTCGTGGCTATTGAGACATTAACATTCAGCAACTCTTCAAATGAGAGTTGATAGAGATCTGAACTTGTCGCTTCTTGCTCTGCGACAGCGGTAAGAGGAGTTATAAACAGCGCAACTTTAATTAAGGCACTTAAATTTTTCATATATTACGAGCTCTATGTTCCCACACTTCACTCGTAGCGTTAGAGTAATCTAACCTACGTAGCAGCATATGATTAACTTAATAATACTTGCTCTTTGCTACTACGCAAGTTTTTGATTAACCTTTTCTTTTAGGCTGCTGCTACCTTTTTAGCTTTAAAATACTTAAACAAGCCTATAAGCGAAGCTGCGATCCAAAATAGCTCAATAACAAAGCTTGCTAAGTTAAAGTTATAGCAAAGGCTAATAAGCAAAAGAATCGCGCCAGTTAAATTCATCAGATTGTAGGTTAAACTCTCTGGTGATGCTTTCTCAAGCTGCAACATAAAGAACGCACCTACGACTAGGAAAGTACCGCTCATACCTATAATATCGAACATTAAATCGATCATGTTTTTTCCATTTTGCAAGACCCAATAGGCTGGCCCAGTTCCATGGGAAGGGTCGCTTTCATTCATTGAAACAGCAAAGACAAACGGCGAGATAGTAACAAACTAAAAAAATCAGGACAGGACATTTGTCTGTCTTTTAGCGAGAACTAAAAAAACATTAGCGCCATTATTTGAATGTGACTTTTCCGCCAATGATTTTCAATGCAGGAGCTCCACGAACGAGTGAGTCACGGGCAAACACACTGCCACAACTTGGGCAGCTTGTCTGCTCCGCTGTAAAATCTTGACTTATACGTTCTTTGAAACACTTCACTAGGCTTCCTTTTCCGCCTTTACGATACTTAAACAACTTTTGTTTGCAACTGGCGCAAAAAATATCGACTGTTCTTACTGGGCCTTTTTTGTTTGGCTTTGCCATCTTCCTTTAACTCATTATACGTAACACAAACGCGATAAGTGTGAACTGTAACATATGGTAGCCGCCGTTGACTAAAAACAACTTCAATGGACGTTGTTCAAAGATATAACTTATTCCTAGGGCACTCGCGACAAAGCAGATCCCAACTCCAGCTCCAAAGGCGGTAGCACCAATCAATGAAAATGATGGTGCAATTACCATTGCCATAAATACGCTAGCTAGCAGCGATAACAAAAACGCCATACCAAATGTCATCTTTGGGTCGCTTGTTTGTAAATCTAACTCGGTAAGTCCACAGCCCTCTAGCCACGTTTTTTGAAATAACACAGGTGAATACCAAATCCCGCCCAACATGAAGGACGAGAGCGCAGCAAGCAAAATAGCCCATAGATTCAATGCTTCAAATGAGAGTATCATCGACTGACTCAGCATATTTCAGTTTAGTTAATAATCAGTATATGTGAAAACTTACTTATAAGCAGGTTTCTTTTGTAATTTCCTCTGTAATGTTCGTCGGTGCATATTTAGCTGACGTGCGGTCTGTGATATGTTGCCGTCATTCGCCTTTAAAACCTGTTGAATGTGTTCCCATTCAAGCCGCTCTGGAGACATAATTTCGGCTTCAAGATTGTCGGTTTTTTCACCCAATAAAGTCTGTAAAATCAAGCTTGTGCTTGCTGGTTTTGTGAGGTAATCATCTGCGCCAAGTTTGATAGCTTCAACCGCGGTGGCAATACTAGCATAGCCTGTTAACAGTACCACTTTAGAGCATGGATGATGCTGTTTGATTGTGGCGATAAAATTAACAGAGTTTGCCTTATCCAGTTTCATATCTAATAAAAAGTAGTCAAATGAGCAAGAATCAACTGCTGTTAACATCTCATCTATAGTTGTGACATGCTGAACAGTTAACCCATGTTTTTCTAGCCGACGCATAAGCGTTTGTGCATATGGCACATCATCTTCAACGAGTAATAATTTCATCTCTCACCTTTGGTAATTTGATAGTGCACTTTGTTCCGCCTGAGATGCAATTTTCTATCGCTAATTGTCCACCAAGCCGCTCTATTGTGGCGTGGCTAAGCAGGACAGCCATACCTAATCCTGACTCACTATTCACCACATGCTGTCCAAGCTGCTTGAGCTTTTCTTCATCTATGCCCAATCCACTATCAAGGATTGTAATACGGTGTTCTGAGTCTGTTGAATTTAGCTTTATCTTGATATCAACTTGACCAGCTTGCTCGTTCGCTCTAACACCATTACTGATCAGATTCAAAATAGAAGGCGCGAGCATGGGATCATCGGTTAACTCCCCTTCGAGATTCTCTAATTCAAAATGAAAGTGTTGGTTTGGAAACTGTAAGCTAACTAGCTCGCTCAACTGCTCAGCAAAGCGTTCAATGGTAATAGTTATTTTTGATGCTGACTTTAAATACTCGGTGAACTCTCTGAATACATCAAGCTGCTCCTTACAACGGAATAGTGGCTCAGACATGTCCGCTACACATGGCTCATTAGGATAAAGTTCATCTAACTCCTCATGTAACAATGCCAAATGCGCAATAGGTGTAGCTAGCTGATGCGTCGCTTGTGCAGCAGCGCTTCCTAACGCAATAATTTGTTCCTGCTGTAGCTGTTGTTCTCGCAGTGACGCTATAGCTCGCTCTTTCTTACGATTTTGCTTTACCAATAAACTCACAACGGTTGCCACAACAATGATTGTAAAGGTAAAGTTTACCAACATACCTAGTAGGTGTGTCGACATATCCATATGATGCACATGCTCATGGGACATTTTTATGTACAAATAAACGTAAGCACCAATCGCACTTGCCGATACCACTAACATATTCAACGTCGGTATTGTTACCGCAGCAATCACTGTTGGCAGAACCAACAGGGATACAAACGCATTGGTAGCTCCCCCTGTCAAATCCAGCAAAATAGTCAAAAATAGAATATCTGCTAGCAGCTGCATCGTCATACCTATCGGCTCCGCCTCTTTAGTATGGCGGTAGGCGTAGATACTCAGTAATTGAAAAACCGACTCAGCTGCCACAACACCGACCACAGCAACAAAGTCAAACTGCTTGCCAAATACCAGCGCTGCAAATAGCAACATCAGTATCTGTATAACAATTGCCACTGAGCGCAATAATAAAAGTTGCCCCAATGCAGAGCTTGGCGAAAACGCAATGTTCATCATATGGTTTGAGTTTGACGGTTTTATCAAAATTATACCGATTTTAGTTAAAATTACTGTGATTAATATCAGTTAATCACGTCTTAGTCGATGGCATGTATCGCTTTTATGGCAATACCATGAAGGATTTGGTATAAATGAAAAAATTGGCCGACTGGTCGGATTAGATTAAGAGACACTATGGTTTACGCAAAAATCACAGGCTGGGGGAAATGTATTCCACCAGCAAGCATTAGTAATGACGAAATAAGTACTGTCGTTGATACAAACGACGAGTGGATAAGCACAAGAACAGGGATCAGATCTAGACGTGTCAGTCATGTTAGCACTGCAGATCTCGCTACGGTTGCAAGCCAACATGCACTGGCCTGTGCTGGTGTAGATGGCAAAGATATTGACTTGGTGCTACTTGCAACTTGTACCCCTTCAACCATGGTTGCAAACACTGCTTCTTTGGTGCAGAAAAACATTGGCGCAGTTGGTGCGGCAGCATGTGACACTAACGCTGCGTGCTCCGGCTTTTTGTACGCATTACAAAACGCCACAGCTCAAATCCAAGCTGGCATGATCAAAAAAGCGGTTGTAGTAGCGGCTGAACGCATGACTTGGTACGTTAACTGGGCAAAGCGTGACAGCGCAGTTTTGTTTGGTGATGGTGCTGGTGCAGTCGTTTTGGAGGCGAGCGAGGAGCCTGCGGGCTTACTTGGTACCAAAACAGGGTGTGATAGCTCAGATCGCAGCATTCTTCACATCCCAAATTATGGTACCGACATGGATCGCTGTGCGGGTACTGGGCCGTCGGATCTGTCGTTTGAAGGCCGTGAAATTTTTAAGCGTGCCGTAAAGGGCATGAGTGAAGCTTGTGATGACGTATTAAAACAAGCTTCACTATCGTTAGATGATATTGATGTACTTATCCCTCATCAGGCAAATCTTCGTATTATTCAAGCCATTCAAAGTCGATTGGAAATCGCAGACGATAAAGTAATGGTTAATATCGATAAATACGGCAATACATCTGCTGCAACCATTGCGATTGCACTATGTGAAGCTGTAGAAAATGGCTTGATCCAACCACACGCAAATATCATGTCAGCGGCGTTTGGAGCAGGCTTAACATGGGCCGCAAGCTATCTAAAATGGGGTGATAGAGTAACCCCAATTGCCAGCTCTGATGCCAGCCTACCTCCTTGTGATAAAACCGGACTTGAGTTAATTGCACCTGCGGTTGCGGTAAGTAGAGGTCAGTAATCGCCTATTTTACACTCAAGCCGTACTCCTTAGGTAAAGTATGGCCTGAATAACTCGATTTTGCCCTTGGGTGGATGGTAACATTGTTGCATTATTACCATCCACCCAAGGAGTTCACTGTGCTTAAAGCGCATACAGAAGTCAGCCAATTAGAACCTCAAGCCATTTGGAAATTCTTTGACCAAATTTGTGCTATCCCTCACCCATCAAAACATGAAGAAGCATTAGCAGGCTTCATTGTTGAATGGGCCGAAAGTAAAGGCCTAGCAGTTCGCCGTGACGAAGTTGGTAATGTGTTCATTAAAAAGCCAGCAACCGCTGGTATGGAAAACCGCAAACCCGTAGTGCTGCAAGCACATATTGATATGGTGCCTCAGAAAAATGATGATACTGCTCATGATTTTGTTACCGATCCTATCAAGCCATTTGTTGATGATGGTTGGGTAACCGCTACCGGCACTACATTAGGTGCTGATAATGGTATTGGTATGGCATCATGCCTTGCTGTACTGGACGCAGACGACATCAAGCACGGTCCACTGGAAGTATTGCTCACCGTTGATGAAGAAGCTGGGATGAGTGGTGCTGTTGGCTTGCAGTCAGGCTGGTTAGACGGTGAAATCTTACTCAACACAGATTCTGAGCAAGAAGGCGAGATCTACATGGGGTGTGCAGGAGGAGTCGATGCCTCAATGACGCTACCGCTTGAAAGAGAAGCAATACCTGCAAATCATCAAGTTTTCGAGCTTTCTCTCAAAGGCTTACGCGGCGGGCATTCAGGCGTTGACATACATACTGGACGCGCAAATGCTAACAAACTTTTGGCACGTTTTTTAAAGCACCACATTGCAGATTTTGACTTCAAACTTATTGATATTAGAGGCGGCTCGCTACGCAATGCGATCCCTCGTGAAGCTTATGCCATGGTAAGCTTTGACAGCAGCAAGGCTGACCAATTTCAGTCTCTAGTTGAACAATATGAAACCACAGTAAAGCAAGAGCTTAGCGCTATTGAATCAGGGATCACTTTTGCACTCAACACCATCGATAACCATCATTTAGCACTCACAACAAAAAGCCAAAGCAAAGTATTAGCATTACTGAACGCCTGCCCAAATGGCGTTATTCGAATGAGCGATGATATAAAAGGGGTTGTTGAGACCTCTCTTAATATGGGGGTGATTTCAACCTCAGAGAAAAATCTTGAGGTGCTTTGCTTGATCCGATCATTAATTGATTCAGGCCGAAGTGATGTCGAAGGTATGCTACGATCACTCGCTGAACTGAGCGAAGCCGACATTGAATTTAGCGGAGCTTATCCCGGCTGGAAGCCAGATCCTAACTCGCAAGTTTTGGCGATATTCCGCGATATGTATGAATCTATCTACGGTGAGAAGCCGCATATAATGGTGATCCATGCAGGCCTTGAGTGTGGTCTATTTAAAGAGCCATACCCAAATATGGATATGATTTCTTTTGGCCCAACCATAAAGTTTCCGCATTCTCCTGAAGAAAAAGTAGAGATCGCAAGCGTAGGTCTGTATTGGCAACAAATGAAAGGAATACTGGAAAATATTCCAGAAAAAAGCGTTTAATTAATAAATAAAAGCCCAGACGCTTAATCATCGCTGGGCTTTTTTACAACAGGTAAATAAAGCAGTTAGCTAAACTTTTTCTCGAGATAGCTGAACATCGTTCTCAATCCGAGCGCCTCACCGCCGACCGGTCTACCCGGAAGTGCTCTTAAGTTCCACGCCATAACGTCGAAATGAAGCCAAGGTGTAGTTTGAGGCTCAACAAATTCTTTTAAGTAAAGTGCCGCAGTAATAGAGCCACCAAATGGCGTTGAGCCACAGTTGGCAATATCAGCTACATCACTCTTAAATAACGCTTTATATTGATCAAATAGCGGCAGCTGCCAAATTGGATCGGCATTGCTCAGCCCTATTTCCATTAACTCAGCAGCAATTTTTTGATCTGTCGAGTAAAAACCAGGAAGCTCAGTTCCCAAAGCAATGCGACATGCACCGGTTAACGTAGCAAAATCGACTAAAAGCGCTGGAGATTCCGTTTGTGCTTCTGCTAACGCATCGCAAAGCACCAATCGCCCTTCAGCGTCAGTATTGTCTATTTCAACGGTGATACCTTTACGTGTTTTTATCACATCTCCTGGTCTAAAAGCATTACGCGAAACAGCATTCTCAACCGCAGGGATAAGCACGCGTAACCGCACCGGTAATTTTGCTGCCATAATCATATTAGCAAGTGCAATAACATGGGCAGCACCGCCCATGTCTTTTTTCATATTGCGCATACCAGACGCAGGTTTCAGGTCAAGTCCACCAGAATCAAAGCACACTCCCTTGCCCACAAGCGTCAGTTTAGGGTGCTTATCATCCCCCCACCGTAAGTCTAATAATCTTGGCGCATTATCACTGGCACGACCAACCATATGAATAGTCGGATAGTTTTGTTCTAGTAATTCATCACCAACAATTTGATTAAAATCAGCACCATATTGCTCAGCAAGTTCTGACATCACTTCAGCCATATGCTGTGGCATCATATCTGCGGCAGGTGTGTTTACTAAGTCACGAGCAAGGTTTATCGACTCAACTGTCGCTTTGACTTTGTGATAAGTCTGCTCATCAGCAATAGCCAGCTTAGCAACAATAGGTGCAAGCTCTTTGTAAGCGGCAAACTGGTATGCACCGAGCAAAAAGGCAGTAGCGTTAGCTTCAACTAGCTCCTCAGCAACATCTAGAGTGTAAGTGCCTTTTGGTAGTTGTTTAGCAAGATTACCTAAAGCCCAAAAATCTCCCTCTTCTTCAATCAAAACGATGACTCGCTCAACCTCATTAGAGCCTAAAGCAGGAATGACAATCGTTTTTTGTGACTGAAGTTTTGCAGTATTAATAAGTAATTGAACGGTTTCTGATTGCTTTGCTTGCCACGATACTAGGTCTGTCGCGGAAAAAAGAGAAATGGGTGTACCCATAGAAGAGTGAACGACTAGATTGTTCATGTAGGCCTCAAATTTATAATGTCCTTACGTAGATTAACAAGCCTAAAAAGAAAATTCACGAATTCTTGGTATCTGTCGGTTTTTTTTTCAAATTAAAGGAGCTTGGCAGCACATCGACCCCCACTAAGCTACCTACTTTTACAATAATTGGAATGGTGATAGGAGCAAAAGGCAAAATCGCAAATACGCCTAGTCCAAGGCCTTTCAGTATATCAACAAGTTGTGCGTTAGCAGTCTTTAGTTCAGTCCTATCTGCTTTTCCCAAGGTGTAGCGCTTATAAATTTCAAGCATTTCTTTGGTTTCTTGCTTTTCTTGTTCAAGGGCACATTTAAGCGCAACCATAGCGCGGCGTAATCTGATCTGCTGCCGGCGTTTACTGATCCGAGCAACGCGCATCGGTGCTTTGTGAACAACTTTGATCAGTTTCATTCATTAACTCAAAAATAGTGATAACCCAAGTCTATCAAAGTTTACGCGCTTTTAGCTATTAGCCATTAGTACAAAAATATGTGCTAGCCATGTAGAGGGGTAATTTTTTTGTATAAAATACCCGACTCAATATGATTTCCCCACGACATAGCTAGAATTCTCGATCACACCTCTGCAACCAAGACGTGAGCTTTAATTATGCTTAAATAATAAACAAAAATTCAATATTCGCTGTTACCTTCCTCCGCTATTTTATCATCATAGATATGCAACAAATTAAGCTTAATGTGAGAAACCAAAGAAAAGCCATAAAACATCATCTTTAACAACAACTTATATTTAGGATTTTGACATTCTTTATAGCGGAAACAAAAAGTTATTCAGAAAGTTGCAGTTTTCTAAATCGCTGCTAATTTTAAAAAAGCGCTTGCCAACACATAGCAAATTAAATTATATGTGTATTAAAGGTAAAAATATTATAAATGACCTTTTTATTGGTATGACAACAACAATCAACTGGGGAAACAGGATGAAACAAAATAGTAACACGCTGCGCCGTGCAATTCGCCTTGCGCTAGCGTCAGCTGCAACAACATCACTTCTTACAACAACTGCCATAGCTGAAGAGGCCGATAAACCCAAAGTCGATGAGAAAATAGAAAAGATTGCTGTAGTCGGTTCAAGGGCTGCGCCTCGTTCTGTTGGCGAGTCGCCGGTTCCAATCGATATCATCGGCGCAGAAGATATGTCCAAAGCAGCGGGCTCAGATATGCTTGAGTTGCTCAAAGGTTCCGTTCCATCACTAAACGTGCATGCGAACCCTATCAGCGATGCAGCAACCTTAGTGAGACCAGCCAACCTACGTGGCTTGCCAGCAGATAGTACGCTTATTCTATTAAACGGTAAGCGTCGTCACCGCTCATCGGTTATTGCTTTCCTTGGAGGCGGTATTAACGACGGTGCACAAGGTCCTGACATTTCAGTGATCCCAAGTATTGCGCTAAAGCAGGTTGAAGTTCTTCGTGATGGCGCTGCTGCACAGTACGGTTCAGATGCTATTGCTGGTGTAATGAACTTCGTACTGAAAGACGCAAGTGAGGGAGGTTCTTTCTCAGTGCGCCAAGGCGAGTATTATGAAGGGGATGGCGACACAACAGTTATAGAAGGTAATGTCGGTTTGCCATTTACCGATAACGGCTTTGCAAACCTTAGCTTCCAATATAAGGAAGCTGATGCGACAAGCAGAAGTGTTCAACGTCCGGACGCTGCCGCTTACATCGGTGCGGGTGTAGAAGGTGTTGGTGACCCAGCACAAATATGGGGCGCTCCAGAAATTAAAGATGATATTAGTATCTTTGGTAATGTTGGTGTAGACGTTACAGATAATGCGCACTTCTATATGTTTGGTAATTACTCAGAACGCGACGTCAAAGGGGGTTTCTACTACCGGAACCCTCAGACCCGCCCCGGTGTGTATTCTAACGACGGTGGAGAAACACTACTAGTTGGAGACCTAGATGGCGTTGGCGTTGGTATTGAGTGTCCAGTCGTCAACCTTACTGACAGAAACGTTGAAAATATTCCGGCTTATCAATTAATTGCAGCCGATACCGAGTTAGGCCGCAACTGTTTCGCGTTTAATGAAATTTTACCTGGCGGTTTTACTCCAAACTTTGGTGGCAACATTACTGACACCTCTTTGACTATCGGTGTTGAAGGTGAGTTTCAAGATGGCTTTTTGGAAGGTGGCTACTGGGATTTAAGTGGCTCAGTAGGACGTAATGAGTCACGCTATTTCATTACCAATACGGTAAACGCATCTCTTGGTGCTGACACGCCAATGGATTTCAGCCCAGGTAAGTACATACAATTAGAAAAGAATTTCAATTTCGATGTTTCTAAAGGCTATGATTTTGATCTTGCATATGACGTGAATGTTGCCGCGGGTCTCGAATGGCATGAAGAAACCTTTGAGGTACTTGCAGGCGATGAAGCATCATTTATCGCAGGTCCACTTACGCAGCAAGGTTTTGGTATTGGTTCTAATGGTTTCCCTGGCTTTAAACCGTCAGCAGCCGGAGAATACACTCGTCGTAACTACGCTGCTTACATCGATATTGAAACCCCATTTACTGAAGACTTTTTAATGGGATGGGCACTAAGATACGAAGACTACGATACATTTGGTTCAACCACCAACTTCAAAATTACTGGTCAATATCACGTTACCGAAGACTTCTCTGTACGTGGCTCGGTGAGCACCGGTTTTAGGGCACCAACGGTTGGTCAAGCAAATGTCTCTAACGTTCAAACAAACTTAAGTAGCGGTGTGCTAGTTGACTCTGCATTACTTCCACCAACTAACCCTGTCTCAGAGCAGCTAGGTGGTACAGAGCTGACTCCTGAAGAGTCAGAAAGCTTTACTTTAGGCGCAGTATACCGTTCTGGTGACCTGTTTATCACATTGGATTACTACAACATAGAAGTCACTGATCGCTTGAGTCAATCAGAAAAAATTGTGTTGAGTGATGCTGATAAAGAGGCACTTAAAGCAGCAGGTGTACCAAATGTAGATAATCTAGCTCAAGTCAGTTTCTTTACAAACGACTTCGATACCACTACTCAAGGGGTCGACTTGGTAGGTAACTACTCGATGGACATGCTTGGAGGTTACGCGACCTTCAGTGCAGCCTACAACTGGAATGAAACCGAAGTAGACCGGTTTTCTGCAATTACTGGTGATTTCAAGGTATCTCGTCTAGAAAACGACCTGCCAAAACACAGAGGCACACTAACTTGGTCCCAACAGTGGGATACTTTTTCAGGTTTTGTTCGAATGAACTACTACGGTGAGTATCAAGGTGTCCACGTAGATTATGACGCAACGGCTAAAACAGCTGATGCAACTATCACGTTCGATGCAGAGTTAACTTATTTTGCAACAGATTCAATTAGCTTATCTGTTGGTGCAAATAATATTTTCGACCAAGATCCTGAAGAACTTGATTTTTATGACGCAACTGGCATTCCAAATAATAACTGGGGTGGCAAATACTACGAAACCTCACCATACGGTATAAATGGCGGCTTCTACTACGTCAAAGCAACATATACGTTCTAACTTTTACTGTAACCCAGAAACAAAGGCGAACTAGCAATAGCTATTTCGCCTTTTTATTTTTATTCTATTGAAAATTGATTAAGTAACTCTATTAGCACATGTTGTTATTACAGCGAGCCAACGAGCTGTTGGCAGAGAACAAACTTCGAGAAGCCGAGTTTATGTACAAATCGGTTTTAAAACAATCACCAAAAAATGGCGCGGCTCTTTTTGGAGTAGGTCGTATCTGTATGCGTTTAGAGCAGTATGATAATGCAATCTACTACTTAAAAAGAGCCTGTGAACACCTGCCAAAAATGCTCGAGCCACTTTTTGCATTAGCAGACGCATTTTTAGCGGTTGGCTCACCAGTCGACGCAAAAACCGTACTTGAATACACGCTTAGCGTGGCAAAACATAATGCCCAAGCCCATTATCAACTCGGCCAATTTTATCTGGACTATGGCTTCATCGAGCAGGCAGAAAATGTTTTTAAAGCTGGGTTGAGCTGCCCACACAGCGCGGTGACTGCATTTATGCTTTATGAACTCGTACAAATGTCAAAACCAAACGCGCTCTCAAGCTATTTAATTCAATTAACTAAACTTGAGGAGGAGTTTGAAACCCCTAGGCTGAAAACCGTTGTCTACTATGCAAAAGCAAAATGTCATGAACGTTTAGGTGATTACAAGCTCGCGCAGGAGCATTTTGCGCTAGCAAATGAAACTCAGCTATCCTTGAGTGAGTTTCGCACTCTAGATATGCTTCCATTTTTTGAATCGATTAAACAGTATTGTGGCCAATCTTTCTTTAATAAACCCAGTGATAAAGTAAAAACAACATTTACACCGGTATTTATTGTTGGTCTACCAAGAACAGGATCTACGCTCCTTGAGCAAATGTTGGTGCAACACTCAAATATTGGAACTCTTGGCGAGAATACAGTGATCAGTGACAAAATTGTCCCCTATCTCAGTATGCGTAATAATGCTGAGTTTCCCGTATGCTTAAACCAACTCAGTAATTCGATGTTAGATCATTGCCGCATTCTCTATGTCGATGAAATAAAACGACATCGAGTATCTGAAGAAGTTGTGATAAATAAGCTACCAGCGAATTTTCAAAATCTGGGGTTAATCCACAAGCTCTTCCCCGAAGCGCGAGTAATTCATTTAACACGCAATTTCAAAGCAACAGCTTGGTCAGTATACAGTAACCATTTCGCCGAAAGTGAACCTTATTTTTGCTCTTTAAGTGAGTTCGCCTTGTATGCACAAGCGCAAAGCGACCTTATGTCTCATTTTTACCAATTTATGAAAAGGGACATTTTCACGTTTAGTTACGAACAACTGATTGCTGAACCAGAAAAAACCATCAAGAAATGTTTGGGCTTTTTGTATCAAAAGTACGAACCTGAATGCTTGGACTTTCATAAGTCTAAAAAGCCAGTGCTTACCTTGAGCAAAGCCCAAGTTAGAAAGCCAATCAGTACGCAACCACTAGAAAAGTGGCAGCGTTATGAAGGGTTTATTGAGAAGATGCTCCCCCAACCGCAAAGCGATCAAACCACGCAAGCAAATCTTTAAATTGATCATCACGTGCATGTTTATGGGTTAACATATCTATGTGCCCATAATTATGTTGATGACCGTGTGTTTTCCCATAAATCTTAAGCTCTTGGATCCCATTTCCTGACTCACTTATGAAAGCTTTAATATCAATAGGTTGTGCAAGCGCCTTATCTTTAACTCCTGCTATGTGCAAAGTCGGTGGTAACATTATATGTTGTAAAACAGAGGAGTAATCAAAGCCATCGTCAGAATCTATCCAAGGATTCTTTTGTGCCCAGTCAGCACTTTGAGCATGCGATTTTAGAGACTCATCATCGCTTCCCCAACCGAGCTTCTTCGCTGGTAGATAACCATACTTTTTGGAGTAGTAATGTGCAACATTAAACCATAACAGGTTTGCTTTAAGTAATTTACTGGGGTGATTATTATACAAGCTACGCTTAGAGCCAAAATAGACACAAGCTTTCACGTGCTGAATTTCACTTGGAAAGCGTGCAAAAACACTATTCATCAATACGCCCCCCCAAGAATGCCCAACCCAATATTGTGCTCTAGAGCCAGTGTATTGCTCGATAAAATTCAGCATTTCAGGAATTTCGTACAAAATTGATTCAGTTTGTCCGTAAGTCGCTTCTGAATCAATTTTTGGCGTGCTTCCACCTCGACCACGAAGATCACCCACAAAACAACGATAACCATGTTCAGCCAAAAAAGGGGCTAATCCTTTATTAGATTCAGTGTAGAAAATTTTACCATTCTCGACCGCACCATGCATAAAGAATACAACAGGACCAATACTACCGGGTTTCGCTATATATCTGAGGTGGAGTTTGTGCCCATCCTCTATATCTACTAACAGAGATTTTTGCTCTACCATTTCTTTGTTTTGATTTTTTAAACGTTTGTTCCTCATCGTACCAGTTGAGTGGTTGATAAGTAAACTCCAAAACAAGGCGAGCAAAAGTTGGTATGTCTTTAAGATAAAGTATTTTTTCAAGACTTAAGAGTTCGATTAAAAGTGTTATAATCTTTTTATTTATTCGAAGAACCCCGTGCATCCAAGAAACAAGCATAACTCTGGCTATGATCTCGATAAGCTCATAACACTCGAACCCATTTTAAAAGATTTTGCTTACAAACGAGCTGATGGTATCAGAAGTATCGACTTCGCAAACCCAGATGCCGTGAAACTGTTAAATAAAGCATTGCTTAAATCAGACTACGATATCCAAGTTTGGGATATCCCCCCACAGTTTTTGTGCCCCCCCGTGCCAGGCAGAGCAGACTACATTCACGCGCTCAAAGATTTACTCGACGAAAGTGATTTGCCTGACAAAGTTCAAGGCGTAGATATTGGCACCGGTGCCAATTTGATCTACCCCATCTTAGGTTCAAGGGAATATAACTGGCGTTTTGTAGCATCCGATATAAATCCTGTTGCAGTAAAATGTGCTAAAACCATCGCAGAATTAAATAAGTTGCCAGTAAAGGTTCTTCAGCAAAAGCAGCCTAATCAATTTTTTAAGACAATCATAAAAGCAAACCAATTTTATCATTTTTCCATGTGTAACCCGCCCTTTCATTCGAGTGAAGCCGAAGCAAACAAAGGAACACAGCGCAAGTGGAGAAACCTCAATAAAACGCCACAAAGTTCACTAAACTTTGGCGGCCAGGCTCAAGAATTATGGTGTGAAGGTGGAGAAAAACGCTTCTTGCTTAATATGATAGCTGAGAGTGCGATGTACAAAGAGCAAATTTACTGGTTTACATCTCTCATCTCTAATAAAGACAATATAAAACCGCTTCAAAAGCAAATTAGAAAAGTCGCAGCAGAACAAGTGAGAATAATAGAGATGGGTCAAGGTAATAAGATAAGCCGTTTTATCGCATGGAGTTTTTTCAAACCCGCTTCATCACTATAACTTTAATCTAGAAACTTCAGTAAATGGATCCACGTGCTAGAAAGCCTATCGCATTGTTGATTATTACCATGCGTTCGTCTCTAGTCACACAGCTCGGCGGGTAAACCGCCTCCTACCAGTGCTGCACTATGGTGGTGTCGTGGTGGGAGCGAGTTTACCTCGCGATGT